>JAPLAT010000663.1 GCA_026393175.1 Pseudonocardiales bacterium | reverse complement strand
GGGCCGGGCACCGGGCTGGACGGCACCGGGCTGCTGGGCGGCCGCGGCCGGCTTCTGCATGTTCGGCGCCTGCCCGGCCGGGGCCGCGGCGGGCTGGGCGGGCGCGGGCTGGGCGGGAGCGGCGGGGGCAGCCGGGGCGGCGGTCTGCACCGTCACGTTGAACAGGTGCCCGACCGTCTCCTCCTTGATGCCCTCGAGCATCCGGGCGAACATGTCGAAGCCCTCGCGCTGGTACTCGATGACCGGGTCGCGCTGGGCCATCGCCCGCAGGCCGATGCCCTCCTTGAGGTAGTCCATCTCGTAGAGGTGCTCGCGCCACTTGCGGTCGATGACCTGCAGCAGCACCTGGCGCTCCAGCTCGCGCATGCCGCCCTGCGCGCCGATCTTCTCGTCGATCTCGGCCTCGCGCCGGTCGTACGCGGCGTGCGCGTCCGCCAGCAGGGCCTCGAGCAGGACGTCGCGCGACAGGTCGCCGGGGTCGCCGAGCTCGCTGTCGTCGTCGATCTCCGCACCGTGCTCGCGGGCGAGGTCCTGCCAGCGGATCCCGACCGGGTAGAGGCTGCGCAGCGCGGTCCAGAGCTTGTCGAGGTCCCAGTCCTCGGCGTAGCCCGTGCCCGTCTCGCCGTCGAGGTAGGCGGTGACGACGTCGTCGAGCATGTTCCGCGTCTGCTCCTGGATGTCCTCCCCGGACAGCACGCGGCGCCGCTCGTCGTAGATGACGGTGCGCTGCTTGTTGAGCACCTCGTCGTACTTGAGGACGTTCTTGCGGATCTCGAAGTTCTGCTGCTCGACCTGCGTCTGGGCGCTGCGGATGGCCGTGGTGACCATCTTCGCCTCGATCGGCACGTCGTCGGGCAGGTTGAACCGGTTCATGATCGCCTCGACGGCCGCGCCGTTGAAGCGGCGCATGAGGTCGTCGCCGAGGGAGAGGTAGAAGCGCGACTCGCCCGGGTCGCCCTGGCGGCCGGAGCGGCCGCGGAGCTGGTTGTCGATGCGCCGCGACTCGTGGCGCTCGGTGCCCAGGACGTAGAGCCCGCCCGCGGCCCTGACCTCCTCCGCCTCGGCCGCGACCTGCGACTTCATCGACGCGACGGCCTCGTCCCAGGCCGCCTCGTACTCCTCGCGGCGCTCCACCGGGTCCAGCCCGCGGCGGCGCAGCTCCAGGTCGGCGAGGAACTCGTGGTTGCCGCCGAGCACGATGTCGGTGCCGCGGCCCGCCATGTTCGTGGCGACCGTGACGGCGCCGGCGTGCCCCGCCATCGCGACGATCGCGGCCTCGCGCTCGTGGTGCTTGGCGTTGAGGACCTCGTGCGGCACCTGCAGCCCGACGAGGAGCTTCGACAGGTACTCCGACTTCTCCACGCTGGTGGTGCCGACCAGCACCGGCTGGCCCTTGGCGTGCTTCTCGGCGATGTCGGCCGCGACGGCGGCGAACTTCGCCTCCTCCGTCTTGTAGATCAGGTCCGGCTGGTCCTTGCGGATCATGTCCCGGTTGGTCGGGATGGTGACGACCCCGAGCTTGTAGATCTGCGAGAGCTCCGCGGCCTCGGTCTGGGCCGTGCCGGTCATGCCGGAGAGCTTGTCGTAGAGGCGGAAGTAGTTCTGCAGCGTGATGGTGGCGAGCGTCTGGTTCTCCGCCTTGACCTCCACGCCCTCCTTCGCCTCGATGGCCTGGTGCATGCCCTCGTTGTAGCGGCGGCCGGCGAGCACGCGGCCGGTGAACTCGTCGACGATGAGCACCTGCCCGTCGCGGACGATGTAGTCCTTGTCGCGCTTGAACAGCTCCTTGACCTTCAGCGCGTTGTGCAGGTAGCCGACGAGCGGGGTGTTGTCCCGGTCGTACAGGCCGCCCTTCTCCTCGCCGAGGATGCCGTCCTCGACCTGCACCGGCGTGAGGCCGAGCTGGTCCTCGACCAGGCGCACGCCCTCCTCGGTGACGCCGATGGTGCGCTTGCGCTCGTCGACCTCGTAGTGCACGTCCCGCTTGAGCAGCGGCGCCATCCGCGCGAACTCCTGGTACCAGCGCGCGCTCTGCTCCGCGGGGCCCGAGATGATCAGCGGGGTGCGGGCCTCGTCGATGAGGATGGAGTCGGCCTCGTCGACGATGGCGAAGTTGTGGCCGCGCTGCACCATGTCGGCCTTGTTCCAGGCCATGTTGTCGCGCAGGTAGTCGAAGCCGAACTCGTTGTTCGTGCCGTAGGTGATGTCGGCCTTGTACTGGCCGCGCCGGATGAGCGGCGCCATCTCCGAGAGGATCACCCCGACCGACAGCCCGAGGAACCGGTGGATGCGGCCCATGTTCTCGGAGTCGCGCTTGGCGAGGTAGTCGTTGGTGGTGATGAGGTGGACGCCGTCGCCGGAGATCGCGTTGAGGTAGGCGGGGAGCACCGAGGTGAGGGTCTTGCCCTCACCGGTCTTCATCTCCGCGACGTTGCCGTAGTGCAGCGCGGCGCCACCCATGAGCTGCACGGTGAAGTGCCGCTGCCCGATCGTGCGCACCGCGGCCTCGCGGACCACGGCGAACGCCTCGGGCAGCAGGTCGTCGAGGGTCTCCCCGTCGGCGTAGCGCTGCCGGAACTCGTCGGTCTTGGCGCGGAGCTCCGCGTCGGTCAGCGCCTGGACGTCCGGTTCGAGCGAGTCGATGTGGGCGGCGAGCTTGCCGAGCCGCTTGACCAGTCTCGTCTCCCCGGCGCGCAGCAGGCGGTCCAACAACGGCACGGAACTACCTCATTCGCTCGACGACTCGCGTGGCCGGACCCCAGGGTAGCGAAGCGACCCGGGCCCTCCCCCCACAACGCCGCGGGGGCGGTCCGCGTTCCGCGCAGGACAGCGCGGGCACGGACCGCCCCCGGTGGGCGACGGGTGGGCTCAGCGGCCCAGCCGGATCACCCCGTAGTCGTAGCCGCGGCGCCGGTAGACGACGCAGGCCTCCCCGCTCTCGGCGTCGGCGAAGAGGTAGAAGTCGTGCCCGACGAGCTCCATGCGCGAGAGCGCGTCGTCCACGGTCATGGGCTCGGCGGTGTGCACCTTGCGCCGCACGATGCGGCCGGGCACCGGGTCGGCGTCCTCGAGCTGCTCGTCGAGGTGCTCGGAGTGCCCGCGCGGGACCGGGATGTCGACGTCGGCGTCGTCGCCGACGTCGAGGCCGGGCGGCGCCTCCATCAGGGCGGTGCCGCGGCCGTTGACCGACCCGGCCATCACCCTGGCCCGCTTGCCGTTGACGCGGCGGCGGTCGTGCGAACGGCGCAGGCGGGCCTCCAGCTTGGCGACGGCGGCGTCCAGCGCGGCGTAGAAGTCCTGGGCGCAGGCCTCGGCGCGGGCGACGGAGCCCGCACCTCCCCGCCCGGTGATCTCGACACGTTGACAGGTCTTGAGCTGGCGGCGGTTGCGCTCGTGGAAGAGCTCCACCTCCAGCCCGACGATCTTGTGGTCGTAACGTTCCAGACGGGCGACCTTCTCGGCGACATGCACCCGGAAGTGCTCGGGCACCTCGACGTTCCGGCCGGTGACAACGATCTCCACGCAGACTTCCCTCGCTCTCGGCGTCGGGTTGGCGGTGCGGTTTCGTTCCCCTGTCTCAGGCCCCGGTACGGGGCGGCGGGTCGGATGGTGAACGACCGTAGCCCGCATCACAGTTCCGCAACAGGGTCGTGCGCCCAGTGGTGCCGACCTGGGTGGTTGCGCCGGATGACATGGCGCCGTCACCGGGTGGACGCGTAGCGTTACGTCGGTTGTCGCCCGTGCCGGGCGTCGCAGAGCACCACTCCCCCGACCACGGACGCCCCTCGTCCGGCCAGCACCGCGCGGCAGGCGAGCAGCGTCGCGCCCGTCGTCACCACGTCGTCCACGAGGAGCACCCGCGCCGGCGGCGCGGCCCGCAGCCCCAGGTGCGCGGCGAGGTTCGCCGCGCGCTCCGCCGGGCCCAGCCCGACCGAGTCCCGCGCCCGGCGCGACAGCCCGAGCACCGGGTGCACGGTCACGTCGGCGCGGTGCGCGGCCAGCGCGCGGCACAGCCGCAGCACGTGGTCGCCTCCCCTGGCCCGGGCCGCGCGGGGCCGCGACGGCGCGGGGACCAGCCACACCGGCCCGCCCGGCGTCAGCCCGGTGGCGAGGCGCGCCGCGAGCGGGACGGCGAGGTCGCGGCGGCCACGCTCCTTGTAGCGCAGCAGTGCGGTGCGCAGCGGGCCGCGGTAGCGCCCGACGGCGAGCACCGGCGGCAGCCCGGCCAGGACCACGGCCCGTGGACCGCCGAGCCCGGCCGCGCACGTCGCGCACCACGGGGTCTCGGGGTCGCCGCAGCCGGCGCAGTCACCCGGCAGCACGAGATCGGCCAGCGCGGCGGCGAGGGTGCGGGCGGGCATCCCCCGAGCCTGCCCCGGTGTCGCCGGCAGCGCCCCGGGCTGTCCACAGGGCTGTGGACTACCCGGGGTAGAACGGCACCGCGTCCGGCACTCCGCCCAGCACCTGCCGCCACGCGTCCTGGTCGCCGCCCGCGAAGCTCCACACCCCGCTCTGGTCGGTGACGAGGAACGGCCGGCTGGGTGCGGCACGACCAGCCGGTCGGTGCGCCGGGTGATCACGATGACGGTGTCGGCGGTGCGCCAGTCGGCGGCGACGACCTCGCCCAGGTCGGCCGGGCGCAGCCGCCGGATGTTGCGGATCGCGGCCTCCCCGTCGATGCTGCGCGCCACCGCCGCCGTGTACAGCCCGCCGCCGACCACGGCGACCACACGTACGCCGTCGCGGGAGAGCCGCAGGTCCTGGATCGGGCCGAGCGCGGCCAGCTCGTCGGCGTTGACCTGGCCGCTGCGCGGCGGGCCGGTGCCGTCGACCAGCACGCGGACGACGGTCGCGGAGTCCAGGACGGTCCACACCTCGTTGCCGCCGGGCGTCCACGACGGCCGGGTCATGTCGACGGCGGTGAGCCCGGCCTCGGCGACCCCGCCGTCGGCGCCGCCACCGACCAGCAGCAGCCGCCGCCCGGCCGAGCGGGCGACGGCGGCGAGCCGCTGCCCGTCGACGGTGGTGGCGGCCGACTCCACGTCGTAGGCCCCGTTGCCGAGCGGCCCGGGCAGCTCGTCGGCGGCGGTACCGGGGGCGAGCCCGCGCAGCCGGCCGCCCGCCGCGACGAGCGCGGGGACGTCACCGCCGGGCTGGACGTCCCCGTTGAGGTCGGCCACGTCCTCGCGGGTCAGTACCGGCCGGTCGGGCAGCAGCGGGATCCCGTCCACGAGCAGCCGCACCCGTGCCACGTTCACCTCGGCCAGCGACAGCACGACCTGGGCGGCGAGCAGCCTGCGGCCGAGCTCGTCGAGGTCACCGACCTGCGCCGCACCTTC
>JAPLAT010000056.1 GCA_026393175.1 Pseudonocardiales bacterium | reverse complement strand
ACCCGCACGGCAGCTACACGCCCTTCCGCGACGTGCTGGCCACCACGCCCGAGATCGGGGAGGCGCACCACGTCACCGGAGAGGACTGCTTCGTCCTCACCGTGCGGGCCCGGTCGATGCGGCACCTGGAGGCGGTCACCGGCCGGATCGCCGGGCTCGGCCCCGTCACCACCAGCGTCGTCTACTCCAGCCCGCTGCCCCGGCGCCCCGTCGTCGCCGCCGCCGTCGGGGCGTCCGGGGCCGCGGCGAGCGCCTCCCGCCGCCGCACCTGACCCGCCGACCCACCCCCGTCCCGCCCGGCGCGGGCACGGGCCCCGGACCGCAGCGGGGTGACACCGCTGCGACGGGATCGGAGCGGTGTCACCCCGCTGCGATCGACGGGCCGAACGCTCTCAGGGGGGCGCGGGCAGGACGGGGAGCAGGGTGGACGGGCCGACGGTGCGGGCGCCCAGGCGCAGGACGCGGTCGCGGAGCCCCCGGTCGGCCGTCACGACGACGGTGCCCGGGCCCAGCTCGCCCACCAGGTCGACGATCGCGGCGTCGCCGTCCGCCGGGGCGGCCACGACCGTCAGCGCCGGGTGGGTCGGCGCGTCCGGGATCCGGGCTGCGCCCTCCAGCACCAGGTGCACCCGCACCGGCGCAGTGACGCCCAGGGCCTCGGCGAGCCGGTCGGCGTCCTCGGTCAGCGCGGCGACGAGCCGGCCGGCCAGCCGCCGTGCCGCGCCCGGCCGGTCGCGCCACCAGCCGTCCGGCTGCGAGCCGACGACGTTCGCCCCGTCCACGACGACGTCGCTCATCCGATGGCGGGCACCAGGTCGCGGGGCAGCTTGGACGCGGCGGCGCGGTCGAGCAGCCAGCGCGTGCGCCGCCTGCCCTGGGCCCCGGCGACGGGCAGGGCGATCTCGCCCGCGCCGGACAGTGCCATCGCCACGGCCGCGGCCTTCGCCTCCCCGGTCGTGACGATCCACACCTCGGCGGCGCGGCGGATCGCCGGCAGCGTCAGCGACACCCGGGTGGGCGGCGGCTTCGGGCAGCCGTGCACCGCGACGACCGACCGCTCCGTCTCGTAGACGGCCGGCGAGTGCGGGAACACCGACGCCGTGTGCCCCTCCCCGCCCATGCCGAGCAGCAGGACGTCGAAGGAGGGCACCGGCCCGTGGTCCTCCGGGCGGGCGGCCCGGGCGAGCACGGCGGCGTACTCCTCGGCGGCGGCGTCGGCCCCGGACGGGCCGGTGCCGGTGTCCGCGCCCATCGGGAACACCCGCGCGGGGTCGACCCGGACGTGGTCGAGCAGCGCCGCGCGGGCCTGGGTCTCGTTGCGCTCGGGGTCGCCGGGCGGCAGGAACCGCTCGTCACCCCAGTAGAACTCGACCCGGGACCAGTCGACGGCGTCGCGGGCGGGGGAGTGGCGCAGGTGCTCGAGCATGGCGATCCCGACCCCGCCGCCCGTGAGCACGAGCTTGGGCACGCCGCCCGCGGACTGCAGGTCCACCAGCCGGGTGACCAGCCGGGCCGCCGCGGCGGCCGCCAGGACGTCCGGGTCGGCATGCACGGCGATGTCGCGCGCGGCCATCACGCACCCGCCAGGGCCGGGACGGCGACCGGCGTGCGGCCGCGGGTGACCGAGGAGACCCCGGCCAGCGCCTCGCCGTAGATCTCGTCGGGGTCGAGTCGCCGCAGCTCCTCGGCGAGGCAGTCGCGCACCGCGCGGCGGGCCAGCGCGACGAGCCGGTCCGGCTGGCCGGGCTGGCGCAGGCTGCCCACCTTGCCGTCCGGACGCAGCAGCTCCACGGGGCCGGACGGGCGGTCCAGCCGCACCGACACCAGCCCGGGGCCGCTCGCCGCGGGGGAGCGCTTGACCTTCACCCCGAGCCGGGCGGCGAGCCAGCCGGCGAGGAGGTCGGTGGACGGCGAGACCGCCTCGCCCGCGACGACGGCGCCGGTGACGTCCTCGTGCGGCGGGGCGTCGAGCGCCGTGGCGAGCAGGGCCCGCCAGGCGGTGAGCCGCGTCCAGGTGAGGTCGGTGTCCCCGGCGACGTGCCTGGTGCGGCGCTGCTCGAAGGCCTTCGTCGGGTTGCGCGCCGACAGCGCGTCGGTGATCCGCCGCGACGCCAGCCGCCCGACGGCGTCCTCGCTGGGCACCGCGGGCGCCTCGCCCGGCCACCACGCGACGACGGGCGCGTCGGGGAGCAGCAGCGGCATGACCATCCCGGCGCCGGCGTCGTCGGCGGCCAGCGCGCCGTACCCGCGCAGCACGATGACCTCGCTCGCCCCGGCGTCCCCGCCGACCCGGATCTGGGCGTCGAGCCGGGCCGCGGCCCGGCGCTGCCCGCGGGCGAGCACGATGACCCGGCACGGGTGCTCGCGGCTGGCCGCGTTGGCCGCCTCGATCGCGCCCTCGATGGCGGCGCCGTCGTCGGTGACGATGACCAGGGTGAGCACGCGGCCCAGGGCGAGCACGCCCCCGCTCTCGCGCAGCTCGACGATCTTCCGGTTGACCGCGGAGGTGGTGCTGGACGGCAGGTCGACGATCATGCTCGCCTCGCAGGCTCGGTCGGGGTGGTCACGGACGCCGCCAGGCGCGGCCGGTGCGGGCGAGCATGGCGTTGGCGGACTCGGGCCCCCACGACCCGGCGGGGTAGGGGTCGGGGCCCTTCTCCTGGGCCTGCCAGTGCTCGAGGACCGGGTCGAGGATCTCCCAGGACCGCTCGACCTCCTCGTTCACCGGGAACAGGCTGGGCTCCCCGAGCAGCACGTCGAGGATCAGCCGCTCGTAGGCCTCCGGGGAGGCCTCGGTGAACGCGGTGCCGTAGCCGAAGTCCATCGTGACGTCGCGGACCTCCATCTGGCTGCCCGGCACCTTCGACCCGAACCGCATGGTGACGCCCTCGTCGGGCTGCACCCGCACGACGAACGCGTTCTGC
>JAPLAT010000214.1 GCA_026393175.1 Pseudonocardiales bacterium | reverse complement strand
AGCCCGACCGCCAGCCGCGGGTACGGTGCCGACGCGGCCCGCGTGCGGGTGGTGGAGGCCGCCGCGGAGCGGGCGCTGGGTCCCGGGGCCGCCGCGGCGCGCGCCGAGGGGGCCGCGCTGGGCGACGTCGCGGCGATCGCACTGGCCCGGCGGTTCGCCCGCTGAGCGGGTCCTGCTACCCTGCGGAATGCGACCACCCCGTCGCGCGTTCTTCTGCGCGTCAGGGCGTCAAGTGGAGCCCCGCTCCCACCCGCGTCACCGCCAGGTGTCCGGGTCCGGTCACACGGTACAGCCGTCGGCTGTGCCGTCGTGGCTCTCAGGGTCTCCGCTCCGTCGCCGGACACGACGTCGACACGAGGAGACCCCATCACCACAGAGACGCGCATCAACGACCGCATCCGTGTTCCCGAGGTCCGCCTGGTCGGGCCGAACGGTGAGCAGGTCGGCATCGTGCGCATCGAGGACGCCCTGCGGCTCGCGCAGGAGGCCGAGCTCGACCTCGTCGAGGTCGCGGCCCAGGCCCGCCCGCCGGTCTGCAAGCTCATGGACTTCGGCAAGTTCAAGTACGAGAGCGCGCAGAAGGCCCGGGAGTCCCGCCGCAACCAGCAGCTCACCACGATCAAGGAGCAGAAGCTCCGGCCGAAGATCGACAAGCACGACTACGAGACGAAGCGCGGCCACGTCCGGCGCTTCCTCGAAGGCGGCAACAAGGTCAAGGTGACGATCATGTTCCGCGGACGTGAGCAGTCCCGGCCCGAGCTCGGGTTCCGGCTGCTGCAGCGCCTCGCGGAGGACGTCGCCGATCTCGGTGTGGTGGAGGCGACCCCGAAGCAGGACGGTCGCAACATGACGATGGTGATCGCGCCGAACCGCAAGCCCCCGACCCGCGCCGCCAAGGCCGCCTCCGCGGCCGAGCAGGAGCAGGGTGAGGCGGCCGCGGCCGAGGCCACACCCGCGGACGCGCAGCAGGCCTGACCCGCACCAGACCCCAGCGCTCGACACGACGTGGCGGCCCCGGAGACGGGGCCGCCTGAGGTGAGTAGGAACTGCCATGCCCAAGAAGAACAAGAACCACAGCAAGACCCCGAAGAGCAAGACGCACAGCGGGATCGCCAAGCGGGTGAAGGTCACCGGCAGCGGCAAGCTCATGCGTCAGCAGGCAGGCCTGCGGCACCGCCTCGAGGTGAAGTCGAGCAAGGAGACGCGCGACCTGTCCGGCGTCGTGCCCGTCGCCCCGGCCGACGTCAAGCGCGTCAAGACCATGCTCGGCCGCTGACCGCGGTCCCCCTGCCCACCCCGACGTAAGGACACCCCCATGGCACGCGTGAAGCGCGCGGTCAACGCCCAGAAGAAGCGGCGCAGCACCCTCGAGCTCGCCAGCGGTTACCGCGGTCAGCGCTCGCGGCTGTACCGCAAGGCGAAGGAGCAGATGCTCCACTCGCTGAACTACGCCTACCGCGACCGCCGCGCGAAGAAGGGCGACTTCCGGCAGCTCTGGATCACCCGGATCAACGCCGCCGCGCGCGCGAACGGCATGACGTACAACCGCTTCATCCAGGGCCTCAAGGCCGCGGGTGTCGAGGTCGACCGCAAGATCCTCGCCGAGCTGGCCGTGTCGGACGCCGCCGCGTTCACCGCCCTCGTCGAGGTCGCGCGCAAGAACGTCCCGGCCCAGGCCGAGAAGGAGACGGCGGCCTGAGCGGCCCGACCGTCACCGGACCGCCCGGCACCGGCCGCACACCGCGCGTCGTCGCAGCCCGCAAGCTGCTGCGCCGCGCGGGCCGCGACCGGGCCGGGCGGTTCCTCGTGGAGGGCGCCCAGGCGGTCCGCGAGGCACTGGCCTTCGGCACCGTCCGCGAGCTGTTCGTCGTCGACCCCGAGCGGCACGCCGAGCTGATCGCGGCCGCGCGCGACGCCGGGGCCCGGATCAGCCCGGTGGACGAGCGCGCCGCCGCGTCGCTGTCCGACACCGTCACCCCGCAGGGGCTGGTGGCCGTCTGCGACCTGCTCGACGTCCCGGTCGCCCGGGCGCTGGCCGGCACTCCGCGGCTGGTGGCCGTGTGCGCCGGCATCGCCGACCCCGGCAACGCCGGCACCGTCGTCCGCGTGGCCGACGCCGCCGGGGCCGACGCCGTCCTGCTCGCGGGCGACACCGTCGACCCGCACAACGGCAAGGCCGTCCGCGCCTCCACCGGCAGCGTGTTCCACCTGCCGCTGGCCCGCGACCGCGACGCCGCCGCCGTGCTCGACGCCTGCCGCGCCGCCGGGCTGACCCTGCTCGTCGCCGACGGCCACGGCGAGCTGGACCTGCACGCCCCCGAGGCCCGCCCCGTCCTGGCCGGGCCGGTGGCGTGGGTCTTCGGCGGCGAGGCGCACGGCGTCCCCGCCGACCTCGCCGCGGCCGCCGACCACCGCGTCCGCGTGCCCGTCCACGGCCGCGCCGAGAGCCTCAACCTCGCCACCGCCGCCGCGGTCTGCCTCTACGCCTCCGTCGCCGCCCGCCGCCCCTGACCCCGGCCGGCCACGGCCCGCCGCCGGCCCCCGCGCGGGGCGCAGGGAGGGGGGCGGGACGGGTCCTCCTAGAATTCGGGAGCCCTGCACCGCGGTCGAGAGGTTTCCTGGTTCCCATGTCCGACGCGCTCGATCCCGACGTCCTCGCCGCAGCCGTGACGGCGGCCCGCGAGGCGTTCGACGGCGCCGCGGACCTGGCGGGGCTCGCCGCGGTCCGCCCCGCGCACCTCGGGGACCGGGCCCCGCTGCTGCTCGCCCGCCGCGAGCTGGGCTCGCTGCCCGGCCCGGAGCGCGCCGAGGCGGGCAAGCGCGTCAACGCCGCCCGCCAGGAGGTGCAGGCGGCCCACGACGCCCGCCGCGACGTGCTCTCCGCCGAGCGCGACGCCCGTGTGCTGGCCGAGGAGGCCGTCGACGTCACGCTGCCCTGGGACCGGCACCCCCGCGGCGCCCGGCACCCGCTGACCCAGATCGCGGAGCAGATCGCCGACGTGTTCGTCGCGATGGGCTGGGAGGTCGCCGAGGGGCCGGAGGTCGAGTCGGCCTGGCTGAACTTCGACGCGCTGAACTTCGGCAAGGACCATCCGGCCCGGACGATGCAGGACACGTTCTACCTCGAGGGCGGGGCCGTCCTGCGCACCCACACCTCGCCGGTGCAGATCCGCTCGCTGCTCGACCGCGACCTGCCGGTCTACGTCGTCTGCCCGGGCCGGACGTTCCGCACCGACGCCCTCGACGCGACCCACACGCCGGTGTTCCACCAGGTCGAGGGCATCGCGATCGACAAGGGCCTGACGATGGCGCACCTCAAGGGCACGCTCGACGCGTTCGCCCGCGCCATGTTCGGCACCACCTCGAAGATCCGCTTCCGGCCGTCGTTCTTCCCCTTCACCGAGCCCTCGGCCGAGCCGGACGTGTGGTTCCCGGAGAAGAAGGGCGGCGCGGGCTGGGTCGAGTGGGGCGGCTGCGGCATGGTGCACCCCAACGTCCTGCGGGCCTGCGGCGTGGACCCCGACGTCTACTCGGGCTTCGCGTTCGGCATGGGCCTCGAGCGCACCCTGATGTTCCGCAACGGCATCCCCGACATGCGCGACATGGTCGAGGGCGACGTCCGCTTCAGCCGCGCCTTCGGCGTCTAGGAGTAGAGCAGTGCGCGTTCCCCAGTCCTGGCTGTCCGAGCTCGTCTTCGGCGATGCCCGCTCCGCCGGCGCTCCACGGGGTGAGCTGCCCCCGGTCGAGGAGACCGGCGAGGCGTTCGTCCGCGTCGGGTTCGAGGTGGAGGAGATCCACGGGCCCCCCGAGGTGTCCGGCCCGCTCGTCGTCGGCCTGGTCCGCGAGATCGAGGAGCTCACCGGGCTGAAGAAGCCCATCCGCTGGTGCCAGGTGCAGGTCGGCCCCGAGCAGGTGAACGGGATCATCTGCGGCGCCCGCAACTTCGCCGTCGGCGACCTCGTCGTCGTCGCGCTGCCGGGTGCGGTGCTGCCGGGCGGGTTCGCGATCAGCGCCCGCAAGACCTACGGCCACGTGTCCGACGGCATGATCGCCTCGGTCAGGGAGCTCGGCATCGGCGCCGACCACGCCGGCATCCTGGTGCTGCCGCCCGGCACCGCCGAGCCCGGTGCCGACGCCGGCCCGCTGCTCGGGTTGGACGACGCGGTCATCGAGCTGGACGTCAACCCCGACAGCGGCTACTGCTTCTCGCTGCGCGGCCTGGGCCGGGAGATGGCCGCGGCGCTCGACGTCGACTACACCGACCCCGCGTCGCGGGTGGCGGTGCCCGGGGCCGAGGGCGAGGCCTGGCCCGTGGTGGTCGAGGAGCCCGCGCGCTGCCCGCGGTTCGTGGCGCGCCGGGTGGACGGCGTCGACCCCGCGCTGCCCGCCCCGTGGTGGATGCAGCGCCGCCTGCTCGCGTCCGGGATGCGGCCGATCTCGCTGGTCGTCGACGTGACCAACTACGTGATGCTGGAGCTGGGCCAGCCCCTGCACGCGTTCGACGCCGGACGGATCGCCGGGCCGATCGTCGTGCGCCGGGCGCAGGACGGGGAGAAGCTCGTCACCCTCGACGACGTCACCCGCACGCTCGACCCGGACGACCTGCTCGTCACCGACGACTCCGGGCCGATCGCGCTGGCCGGCGTGATGGGCGGCGCGTCCACCGAGATCGCCGGGCCCGGCCCGGACGGCACCATCGACGTGCTGCTGGAGGGCGCGCACTGGGAGCCCACCGGCATCGCCCGCACGGCGCGGCGGCACAAGCTGCCCAGCGAGGCGTCCAAGCGCTTCGAGCGGGTCGTCGACCCGGAGCTGCCCCCGGTGGCCGTCGAGCGCGCCGCGCAGCTCCTCGTCGAGCACGGCGGCGGCACGATCGCGCCCGGTCGCACCGACGTCGGTGCCGCGCCGGTCGCGCCGCCCGTGCGGATGCCGCTGGGCCTGCCCGACCGCGTCGCGGGCGTCGCCTACGCCCCCGGCGCCACCGTGCGCAGGCTCACCCAGGTCGGGTGCCGCGTCGAGCTGGGCGCCGACGACGCGGGCTCGCCGTCCGTCGTGGCCACGCCGCCGTCCTGGCGGCCGGACCTGCGCCAGCCCGCCGACCTTGTCGAGGAGGTGCTGCGGCTGGAGGGCCTCGACGTCATCCCGTCGGTGCTGCCCTCGGCCCCGCCCGGCCGCGGTCTCACCCCGGCCCAGACGCGCCGCCGGGTGGTCTCCCGGGCGCTCGCCGAGGCGGGGCACGTCGAGGTGCTGCCCTTCCCGTTCGTCGGCGAGGCCACCTGGGACGCGTTCGGCCTGCCCGCCGACGACGTGCGCCGCCGCACCGTCCGCGTGCTCAACCCGCTCGACGCCGAGCGCCCCGAGCTCACCACCACGCTCCTGCCGGGGCTGCTGGACACGCTCGTGCGCAACCGCTCGCGCGGGATCACCGACGTCGCGCTCTTCCACATCGGGCAGGTCGTGCTGCCGCACGCGCAGCCCGTCGAGATGCCCGACCCGCCCGTCGACCGCCGGCCCAGCGACGCGCAGTACGCCCAGATCCGCGCGGCCCTGCCGGCGCAGCCGCTGCACGTGGCGGTCGTGCTCGCCGGGGACCGCGAGCCCGCGGGCTGGTGGGGCCCCGGGCGCCCGGCCGAGTGGGGCGACGCCGTCGAGGCCGCCCGGCTCGTCGGCAGCGCCGCCGGGGTGGAGCTGCGGGTGGTGGCCGCGGACCTGCCGCCGTGGCACCCGGGCCGCTGCGCGCAGCTGCGCGTGGGCGACTGGCCCGTGGGGCACGCGGGCGAGCTGCACCCGAAGGTCGTCGAGGCGCTCGGGCTGCCGCCGCGCACCTGCGCCATGGAGCTCGACCTCGACGCCCTCCCGCTCGTCGCCCACCACCCGGCGCCGCGGGTGTCGCCCTACCCGCCGGTCGGGGTGGACGTCGCGCTCGTGGCGGACGCGTCCGTGCCGGTCGCCGACATCGCCGACGCCCTGCGCGACGGCGGCGGCGACCTGCTCGAGGAGCTGCGGCTGTTCGACGTCTACGCCGGCGAGCAGGTGGGGGAGGGCAAGCGGTCCCTGGCGTTCACGCTGCGGTTCCGCGCCCCCGACCGCACGCTGACCGGCGAGGAGGCGAACGCGCTGCGGGACCGCGCCGTCGCACTGGCCGCCGAGCGCTGCGGAGCCCGCCTGCGCGGCTGACGCCGCCTCTCCGCACCCACGAGCGGCGTCAGTCGCCCAGCGCGGCCAGGGCCGCCGTCGCGGCGGTGGTCCACGCGGCGTCGTCGGGCGAGCCGTCCAGCACGGCGATCGTGACGACGTAGCGCGCCGCGGCGAGCTGCAGGGTCACCCCGGGCGTGGTGTCGATGAGCACCGCGGCCTCCCCGACGCCGGGCAGGTCCCGCCTGCCCTGCGCCGGCGCGGCCCGCACGAACTCCGCGGGCGTGCCCTCGCGGGGCTCGTAGACGTTGACCATCGCCAGCGGGGTCGGGAACGGCCCGGCCGAGTTCGCGAAGCAGCTCGACGGGCGCGAGCCGTCCGCGCGCACCACCTCGCCCTGCTCCGGAGGCAGGACGGCCTCGCCGAGCAGGGCGCTGAACTCCACGGCGTCGAGCAGGCACTCGTCGGGCAGGACGTCGGCGGCCAGCGCGGCCCGCCCGGCCGGGGGGGCCGCCCGCCCGGAGCCGGGGACGGTGGACGTGCAGCCCGCCAGCAGGGCGACCAGCAGGAGGCCGGCCGCCACCCGTCCGTTCCGCACGGCCGGACGGTATCCCGGCGGGCCCGGTCCGCGGGGCCGTTCCGGCGGATCCGCCCCGAGCGTTGCGGCCCGGACGGATCGGCCGCGGACGGATCGGGCTCAGGTCGCGCCCAGGACGCGCACGCCCCAGGCCACGAGCTCCGCGCGCCGCGCGGTGCCCGACTTCGTGCG
Source organism: Pseudonocardiales bacterium (assembly GCA_026393175.1). GTDB lineage: Bacteria > Actinomycetota > Actinomycetes > Mycobacteriales > Pseudonocardiaceae > Pseudonocardia. The sequence continues at coordinate 217 of JAPLAT010000214.1, read as the reverse complement.
GAGCCGCTCGACGTGCTTCTCCACCGTGCGCGGGGACAGGTGCAGCCGCCGCGCGATCTCCCCGTCGTCGCGGCCCTCCACGACCAGGGCGAGCACCTCGGCCTCCCGCGCCGTGACGCCCAGCGCGCGCAGGGCGGGCGGGACGCCGGTGCGCCCGCGCGGGACGGCGGCCCCGGTGCGCCGCCACAGCCCGCGGGCCGCGGCGGCCCACCGGTCC
>JAPLAT010000670.1 GCA_026393175.1 Pseudonocardiales bacterium | reverse complement strand
AGCACGTCCCCGGGCGGCACCCCCGGCACCTCCCCGAGCGGCTCCACCCCGAGCGGCACCACCCCGGGCACCGGTCCCGGGACCCCCACCCCGGGCGCCGGTCCCGGCACCACCCCGGGGAGCACGCCGCCCGGTGGCACGACCGGGACCACCGCGCCCGGGAGCACCCCGCCCGGCTCGACCCCGCCGGCCTCCACGACGCCGCCGCCGGAGACCCCCACCACCCCGCCGCGACCGACCCCGACCACGCCCCCCGCGACGACCCCGCCGACGACGACCCCGCCGACGACCCCGCCGCCGTCCTCTCCCGCGGAGCCCACCGGGGCGACCCCCGAGGCCGCGCCGGCCGTCGCCCGGCCGGCGGCCGTCGTCCTGCCCGGCGGGGCCGTCGACCTGGCCCCGGCCGAACGCGACGCGGACGGCCTGCCCGCCGCCCCGTCGAGCGCCTCGTCGGGCGGGCTGCGCTGGAGTCCCGCCGAGGGCGCCAGGGCCGCGCGGGCCGTGGTGTCGCTGCACGCCGACGCCGCGGCCCCCGGCGAGGGCGCCACGGTCTCCCTCCGCGCGGCCGACGGCACCGCCACGGCGCTGACGGTCCGCTCGCTCACCACCACCGACGCCGCCACCGCCGCCGGCCTCGCCGGCGCCCGCGGGGAGAGCACCCGGCTCGTGCTCGTGCGCACCGGCGCCGACGGCCGGGTCACGGTCGCGATCGCCGAGTAGCCCCGGCCTCAGCGCCCGGGCAGCCCGAACCGTCGCCGCCGGACGGCCGCGAGCAGGGCCTCGGCCCGCTCCTGGACCTCGACGTCGAGCGCGTCGAGGTCCCCCGGGGCGGGGGGCGGGTCGGGCAGCGGGCGCAGGGTCAGCCAGGACTCGGTCCACAGGGCCTCGAGCACCCGCTCCCAGTGCAGCAGCAGGACCGACCGCGACACGGCGGCCCGCTCCACCGCCCGCTGCATGGCGTCCTGGCGGCCGACCAGTTCCTGGGCGAGCCGGGCGGCCCGCTCGCGGTCGGCCTCGCGCAGGGCCGACGCGGCGGCGTCCAGCCCCGCGATCACGTCCTTGTAGGCGCGCGCCGCGGTGGGCTCCCCGGCGGCCGGGCCGGTCACGACGGCTCCCCCGCCGGGACGATGACGACCTCGGGACGCGCGTGCTGAGCCCGGTCGTAGAGCAGCCCGCGACCGGGCCGGGGCGCCCACTGGACGAGCATCGTCGGGTTGAGGCCGGCCAGCTCGCTGCCCTGCACGTCCAGCGCCACCCAGCAGCCGACGTCGTCGGGCGCGGACACGGCACCGCGCAGCCGACCCGCGCTGCGCCACCACCCCAGCGTGTGCACCCCGGTCTCGGGGCCCGACCGCAGCACGCGGCGCAGCGCCTCGGTGCCGGGCGCCTCCAGCAGGGCGTCGGCGGCGTCGGCGGCGAGGACGACGAGCAGCACCGGCCGCCGCTCCCCTCCCGACAGGCGCGCGGTGACCTCGGCGGCCAGCGCCTGCACCCGGGCGCGGTAGCCGTCCAGCCCGACCGTCTCCGGGGCGTGCCCGGCCGCGGTGAACCGGGCGGCCAGTGCCTGCGCCGCCGGGACGGCGTCGGCCACCAGGGGCGCCAGCACGACGTCGACGGCCCCGGGCGGGAACTGCCCGGCCAGCGACCCGGCCGCGGCGGAGATCATCCGCAGCGCGTCGTCGGGCCGGGCGCCGAGCACGGCCACGTTGCGGCCGGGGGCGTCGGGCAGCCGGACCACGGCCGCGGCCCCGTCGACGGCGATCGTCTGGCCGAGCAGCGCCCGCGGCTCCGGCCCGGCCGGTGGCAGGCCGGCCAGCAGCGCGTCGAGCGTGGGGGCGCGGCTGCCGTCGAACAGCACCGGCCGCGGCCTGCCCTCGGCGTACTCGTCGTGCAGGGCGCGCTGCACCTCGTCGGTCGTGCCCCTGGCGGTGGCGTCGGGCAGCCGCACCACCTCGTTGCCGTGCCGGATCCCCGACTCGTGGTTGAGCACCGCGTGCCAGCGGGGCAGGTCGAGCGCGGCCTCGTTGAGGTCGGCGAGCACCCGGCGCGCCCGCGGCAGCGCGATCCGCAGCACGAACTGCTCGAAGATCGCCGGACGGCCCCAGAACGCCTCGATGCCGGAGGTGTCCTGGCTGGCCAGGACGAGGTGGATGCCCTGGGAGCGGCCGCGGCGCGCGACGTCCTCCAGCAGCATCGCCGCCTGCTTGGTCACGGCGTCGCGCTCGGCGAACAGGTACTGGAACTCGTCGATCACGGCGACGATCCGCGGCCACCGGCCGTCCGGGTCGGCCGCGCGCAGCTCCTCGAGCTTCGTCACCTCGTGCGCCTTCGCCGCCTCGGCGCGGCGGCGCATCTCGTCGGAGAGGAAGTGCAGCAGCGCGAGCCCGAACTCCCGGTCGGTGTTGATGTTGACGCCGACGAGCCGGGCGTGCGGCAGCCAGGTGGTGTCCCGCCGCCCCGGCGCGAACTGGGCGAAGGAGACGCCCTCCTTGAAGTCGAGGAGGTAGAACTCCAGCTCGTCGGGGTCGTAGCGGGTGGCGAGCGAGCTGATCATCGCGAGCAGCAGGTTCGTCTTGCCCGAGCCGCTCGGCCCGCCGATCAGGGCGTGCGGCGAGGAGTCGGCCAGCGAGATCTCGCAGGCGATGCCGTCGGCAAACCCGATCGGCGCGTGCAGGCCGCGCCGCGAGCTCGCGGTACCCCACCGCTCGGGGAGCAGGTCGCGGAACGTGCCGACACGGCTGCGCCACACCTCGTGCGCGTCGGCGATGGCGTGCGCGGCGGCGGTGGTGGCCTCGCGGCCGGGGGCGCGGTCCGGCGCGACGGTGACGTACGCGCCGGTCATCGACGTCGTGGCCGAGCCGTCGTCGCGGAACTGCACGCGCTCCACGGGCGCGTTCACCGAGATCGGGACGTCGAGCAGGACGAACTGCACCCCGCACGCCGGCCCGCCGCGGGCCACCCGCTGCAGCTGCCGGTGCTCCTCCTCCCCCAGCCCGCGCCGGTTGCCCAGCAGCACTGCGAGGACCCACGGCTCGGAGCGGGTGCCGGTGGCCGCGGAGAGCGCGCGCAGCGAGGGGTGGCCGTCGACGAGCATCCGGGTGTGGACGCGGCGGATCCGGTCGGAGAGCTCCTCCAGCAGCTGCGGCAGCCGGGCGGGGTCGTGCACGGTGAGCAGCCCCGTGCGGGAGAGCGGGTAGAGCCCGGGCAGCGCGCCGGCGAGCTGGCCGACGTCCCACACGTGCACCTGCACCAGCCCGGGGCGGAAGTAGCTGAGCACCCGCAGCACGAGCAGCTCCACCAGCGCCTCGGCCGCCTCGCGGCTCTCCGGCGTGGACGTCAGCTGCAGGTGCGACTCGTCCAGCAGCGGGACGCCGACGCCGAACGCGCCCTTCGCGAACGGCGCCGGGGTCGCGCCCACCGCCCCCGTGCCGATCCGCCACAGGCCGGGCACCGGGCCGCTGCCGTCGACCTTGCCGGGCTGGCCGAGCCAGCGGTCCGGGTCGAGGCCCGCGGAGTCCGGGGCCGCGGCGGCGAGCACGGCCGACAGCTCGGCGGGCCCGGTGCGCAGCCAGGCGTCGAACGCGTGCTCGCGGTCGGCGGCGACGGCCGCGACCGGGCCGGCGAGCTGCGGGTTGGCGAGCACCGCGGCCAGCGCCGGGTCGGCCCGGGCGGCGTCGATCCCGTCGGTGCGCAGCCACATCTCGGCCATCGCCTCGGCGTGGGCGCGGGTGGCCGCGTCGGACAGGCCGGCCATCGCCCCGAGCGCGGTGGTCAGCGTGTCGTGGAACTCCTCGAAGGCCGCCGCGACCCGCGCCCGACGGGAGCGGCCCGGTCTCACGTGCCGGCCGCGTGGCTCTCCGCGGTCTGCACCCCCAGCGACACCCCCTGCATCGCCGTGACGGCCTCCTCCATGGCCCGCGACCAGTGCGTGATCGCCTGCTCGGCGTCGGCCCTGGCGCTCTCCTCGACCACGGACAGCAGCGCCCCGCGGGCCTGGTCGAGCTGGTCGTGGGCCTGCTGGAGCGGGCCGAGCGCCTGCCGGGCGATGTCGCAGGCCGCCGCGATGGCGGCGTTGGTCTCCTCGTACGAGGGCATGCCACTCCTCGGGTGTCGGTGCGCGCGAAACCTACCGTCCAGTCCACCCGACGCCGCGGTCCCCCGCCACCCGCCGCGAGTGGCCGACGTCACCACGGGGCGTTACCGTGCCCCGATCGGACGAACCGGACGGGGGTCGGGGACATGAGTTCGGAGACGACGGGGGCCGCGGGCACGGCGGGCACCGCCACACCGCCGACCGGGTTCGGCGCCCGGGTCCGCCAGGTCGGCCCGGGGCTGCTCGCCGCGGCCACCGGCGTCGGCGCGGGCGACCTCGTGGCCACGATGGTCGCCGGCGCCCGGTTCGGCACGGTGCTGCTGTGGGCCGCGGTGCTCGGCGCGGTGCTCAAGCTCGCGCTGGCCGAGGGCGTGGGCCGCTGGCACCTCGCCTCGGGCACCACCCTGCTCGACGGCTGGCGGCGGATCGGCCGCTGGGCCACCGTCTTCTTCGGGATCTACATCGTCGTCTGGGGCTTCGTCTACGGGGCCACCGCGATGTCCGCCGTCGGGCTCCCGCTCAACGCCCTGTTCGGCGGCCTCGACGTCCGGTACTGGGCGATGATCTCCGGGGTCGTCGGGCTCGCGCTGGTCTGGGCGCAGCGCTACGCCGCCTTCGAGAAGCTGATGGTCGCCCTGGTCGGCGTCATGTTCGTGACGGTGCTCATCACGGCCGTGCTCGTCGCGCCCGACCTCGGCGACACCGTGACGGGGCTGGTCCCCCGGCTGCCGGACGGGTCGCTGATCTACGTCCTGGGGCTGATCGGCGGCGTCGGCGGCACCATCACCCTCGGCGCCTACGGGTACTGGATGCTGGGCAAGGGCTGGAGCGGCGGCGGCTGGCTGGCCACCATGCGGCTGGACAACGCCGTGGGCTACGTGAGATCACGTTCCTCATCGGCTTCCTCGCCGTCAGCGCCACGTCGCTGCTGGGCGTGTGGAACGGCGTCGGCCTGCTGTTCGCCGACTGGACCCGGGTGATCCGGCTGCCCCACGGCCGCGACGCGCAGCCCGAGTCCGAGCGCCACTACGACGCCCGGGCCGCCGAGCGGAGCCTGCCCTTCCGGGCCTACCTGCTGTGGCTGACGTTCCCGCCGATGACGCTGCTGTTCCTCGACCAGCCCTTCGCCGTGACGCTGGTCTACGGCGTGCTCGGCGCGGCGTTCATGCCGTTCCTCGGGGGCACGTTGCTGGTGCTGCTCAACCGGCGCCGCTACCTCACCGAGGGACGGTCGGGCTGGCTGTCCAACATCCTGGTCGGTGCGGCCGCGGCGCTGTTCGTCGTGCTGCTCGCGACCGACCTGGTGGGCCGCCTCACCTAGACCGTGTGCACGGTCGCCATCATCGCCATGTCCTCGTGCTCGAGGTTGTGGCAGTGCAGGACGTAGCGGCCGCGGTGGTCGGTGAACCGCACGGCCACGTCCACCACCTCCGCCGGGCGGACGTCGACGGTGTCCTTCCAGCCGCCGTCGAACGGGCCGGGCCCGCCGGTCCCGCGGTGCAGCACCTGGAACGGGTCGAGGTGCACGTGCACGGGATGGTGGACGTCGGTGACGAACCGCCACACCTCCACCTCGCCCAGCGGCGTGCGGGCCTGCGGCACGTCCGGCTCGAACGGCCTGCCGTTGATCGTCCAGCCGCGGTGCCCGCCCACCGGTCCGCGGGCGAAGGTGAACGTGCGGCGCGTCGCGTCCACGGGGACGACGAGCGGCTCCACCACCGACAGCACCGGCGGCACGGCCGTGTCGTCGCGGGCGGCGCGCACGACGCGGAACCGCAGCACGTCGGACGTCGTGCCGCTGCCCAGCGCGTTGCGCACCGTCACCTCGGTGCCGACGGGCAGCACCCCGAAGTCGACGACCAGGTCGAGCCGCTCCCCCGGGGCGAGCTCGACGGCGGCGTGCTCGACGGGCGCGGCGAGCAGCCCGCCGTCCGACCCGATCTGCGTGACGGGCAGGTCCGGACCGCCGGCGACGGTGCACACGAGCCGGTAGCGGCGGGCGCCCGAGGCGTTGAGGACCCGCAGCCGGTACCGGGCGGCGTCGACGTCGTGCACCGGCCACGGCGCGCCGTTGACCAGGACGACGTCGCCGAGCACGCCCTCCATGGCGTGCGCCTCCACGCCGGGCACGGTGCGCAGCGAGCGGTCCAGCGACGGGTAGTCGAACGCGCCGTCGGCGGTGAAGGACCGGTCGCACAGCATCAGCGGCAGCTCCCGGTCCCCGCGGGGCAGCGGCAGCGCGTCCTCCTCGTCGTCGCGGACGAGGTGGAACCCGGCGAGCCCGTGGTGCACGGCCGGGCCGGTGAAGTCCATGCGGTGGTCGTGGTACCAGAGCGTGGCGGCGCGCTGGTCGCCCTCGTAGCGGTGGTCGCGCTCGCCTGCGACGACGTCGCCGGCCATGCCGTGGTGCCCGGACCGGTCGCTCGTGTCGCCGACCGGGAGCACGAGGTCCAGGGGCCAGCCGTCGTGCTCGGGCGCGGTGTGCCCGCCGTGCAGGTGCACCACGGTCGGCACGGGCAGCTCGTTGCGGTGGCGCACCACGACCGGGCGGCCGCGCCGGGTCTCGACCGTCGGTCCGGGGAAGATCCCGTCGTAGCCGAGCACCGGGGTGCGCACACCGGGCAGGATCTCTAGCTCGGCCACCCGCTGGGTGATCAGGTAGCGGTCCGGGGCCACCGGCCGGGCCACGGGCGGCACCGGCAGCGGCACGCGGTAGGGCGGGGGCAGCGGCCGCGCGCTCGCGATCTGCTCGCCGGTCGAGCCGGACGCGGGGCCGCAGCCGGCCAGCGCCGCTCCGGCGGCAGCCCCGCCGAGCAGGCCCAGGAACGCCCGCCGGCCCATCGCGCGGCTCACGACCGCCCGCCCGTCGGCACGGTGGGGGACTCGCGCGGGCGGGACCGGTGCGGGCGGGACCCGCGCGGGCGCGCGGCGGCCGGGCTCCACGCCCACACCGCCACGACCACGGCCAGGACCGTCAGCGCGACACCCAGCGGCACGTGCAGGGCGAGCGTGCGCGCGTAGCCGGCACCGACCTGGTAGCCGACGGCGAGGAACCAGGCGACGGCCAGCGGCGCCACCCACAGCGCGCCCCGGCCGCCCGCGGTGTAGGCGAGCGCGACGCCGACCGTCAGCAGGCCCCACGCCGCGAGCGCGCTGCCGACGGCGCCGTGCACGGCCATCGCGTCGACGTCGCCGGTGAGGAAGAGGCCGGCCCACACCGGCTGGCCGAGCACGGCCACGAGGTGGACGGTGACGACCGCCCGGAGCAGCCACAACGTGACCCGAGGAGGACCCATGACCGCGAGGCTATAGGTAGCGAATCTACATATACATCCGGGAAAACCCTGATGGGAACGGCCCCACCTCTGGGTAGAGTGGCTACCCGTGAAGCCGGATGCCGTCCGCGGCCACCTCGACGGGCTGATCCTCGCCGTGCTGGAGGACGGGCCCCGGCACGGCTACGCGATCATCGAGGCGCTGCAGGCCCGCAGCGGCGGCGCACTCGACCTGCCCACCGGCACCGTCTACCCCGCGCTGCGCCGGCTGGAGCGCTCGGGCCGGCTGACCGGCTCGTGGAGCACCGTCGGCGGCCGGGAGCGGCGCACCTACACCCTGAGCCGGGCCGGGCGGCACGCGCTGGCGCTGCAGCGCACCGAGTGGGCCGAGTTCCGCGGCGTCGTCGAGGCCGTGCTGCGCCCCGGGGAGGCGCGGTGACCCCGGCCCCGCCGGACGGCACCGACCTGCTGGACCGGCACGTCGCGGCGCTGGGCGCGGCGCTGCGCGGGCCGGACGCGCTGCGGCGCGACGTGCTCGCCGAGGTCCGTGACGGCCTGCACGACGCGGCGCAGGCGTACCGCTCCCGCGGCCGCGCACCGGCCGACGCCGCGGCCATGGCCGTCGCCGAGTTCGGCCCCGTCGACGATCTCGCGCCGCTCTACCAGGCCGAGCTCACCACCGCCCAGGCCCGCCGCACCGCGCTGGTCGTGGTGCTGCTGTTCCCCGCGCTGCTGCTGGGCTGGGACCTGCTGTGGTCCGCGGGTCTCGCCTGGCCCGCCACCGGCTCCCCGCCCCCGGCCGCGGTGCCCCTGCTCGCGCGGGTGCAGGACGTGCTCAGCGCCGGCGCGGCCGGGCTGGGGCTGCTCGTCCTGCTCGCGACGCTGCGCCGCTCCGTCCGGCCGCGGCTGCTCGCCGGCGCCGCCGCCGCGGTCGGGCTGCTCGGCGCGCTGCTGTGCGTCGGCACGGCGGTGGCGATGAACCTGGCCCACGGCCAGGCCACCCTCGCGATGCTCACGACCAACCCCGCCGCACTGCCCGCGTTCGCCGCCAGCGCCGCCGCGGCCGCGACCGTGTGCGTCTCCGCCGCGCGCACCCTGCGGCTCGCCCGGGCCTGAGGGCGCCCGCGGCGCCGATCTCCGGCGCCGACCCTGACAGCAGGTGTCCGGGTTGCCCGGCACAGTGATCGACATGGGAGCACTGACCGGACGGGTGGCACTGGTGGCGGGGGCGACGCGCGGGGCGGGCCGCGGGATCGCGGTGGAGCTCGGCGCGCTGGGCGCCACCGTGTACTGCACCGGACGCACCACCCGGGAGCGACGCTCGGAGTACGACCGGGCCGAGACGATCGAGGACACCGCCGAACTGGTGACCGCGGCGGGCGGCACCGGGATCGCCGTCCCGACCGACCACCTCGACCCGGAGCGGGTCGCCGCGCTCGTGGCCCGCATCGACGCCGAGGCCGGGCGGCTCGACGTGCTGGTCAACGACGTGTGGGGCGGGGAGCTGCTGGTCCGGTTCGACACCCCGGTCTGGGAGCACCCGCTCGAGGACGGGCTGCGGATGCTCCGCCTGGGCGTGGACACCCACCTCGTCACCGCCCACCACGCGTTCCCGCTGCTGCTGCGCACCGGGGGCGGGCTCGTCGTCGAGGTCACCGACGGCACCCCGGCCTACAACGCCGCGCACTACCGGCTCAGCGCGTTCTACGACCTGGCCAAGCTCGCCCCGATCCGGCTGGCCTGCAGCTGGGCGCACGAGATCGGGCCGCACGGTGCGACCGCGGTGTGCGTGACGCCGGGCTGGCTGCGCTCGGAGATGATGCTCGACCACTACGGGGTCACCGAGGAGACCTGGCGCGACGCCTGCGCGACCGAGCCGCACTTCGCGATCTCGGAGACCCCGCGCTTCGTCGGCCGCGGGATCGCGGCGCTGGCCGCCGACCCCGACCGCGCCCGCTGGCAGGGCGCGGGCACGTCCTCCGGCGAGCTGGCCCGGGTCTACGACCTCGTCGACCTCGACGGCTCCCGGCCCGACGCCTGGCGCTACGTCGAGGAGGTGCAGGACGCGGGGAGGCCCGCCGACACGACGGGCTACCGGTGAGGGTCAGTCGAGCACGGCCACGTCGCCGAGGCGCAGCGTCCCGCCGGTGACGACCTCCGCGTAGGCCCCTGCGCAGGGCAGCACGCCGAACCCGGGGACGTCGACCCTGTTCTGTTCCATCGGCCCGCGCACGGCGTGCGGGGCGCGGGGCAGGTCACCGTGCTCCAGCGTGGGCACCGAGCAGCGTGGGGTCGGCAGGGTGAGCCGCAGCCGCACGTCGCCGACGACGAGGTCGCGGCCGAGCCAGGAGTTCTCCACGAACGGCGGCCCGTCGACGTCGAGCACCAGGTTGGGGCGGTAGCGCAGCGCCTCCACCCCGAGGTGGTCCACCGTCGCCGTGGTGACCAGGTGCACCGGCGAGTGGTCGACGAAGCTCTTCCCGGGCGTTCCCTGCGCGATCTCCAGGGTCGGGGCCGCCACCTCGGCGTCCACCCCGTGCTCGAGGACCTCCAGCGGGTCGGGCCGCTCCACCTCGGCGCCGGCGGGCCGGGGCGCGCGCAGGTGCACCGCCCGGCCCAGCAGGGCGCCGAGCCGTGCGTCGACGTCGGGATCGTCGGCGTCCACCGCGGTCCCGTCGGGCAGCGTGATCCGGACGGCGGCCCCGCCGGTCGCGCGGCACCGCAGCAGGAGCCGCCACAGCCGCGGGTGCTTGGCCGTCGCGACCCGGCCGGTCGCGGTGTCGATCAGCGCGAGCGCCCGGTCACCGACGACGCCACCCGGGTCCAGCGTCAGCAGGGCGAGGTCCTCGCCGAGCATCGACTTGACCGGGTGGCGCCGCAGCGCGGTGATCGTGGCGGTCAGAGCAGGCCCTGCTCGGTCAGCCACTCCTCGGCGACGGTGTCCGGGTTGGGCCGGTCGTCGCCGGCGAGCCGGCCGTTGAGGTCGATCAGCACCTCGGTGGTCAGGCGCGAGGAGATGTCGTTGAGGACCTGCTGCACCTGGTCGGTCGCCTTCTCGGAGTTGAT
>JAPLAT010000448.1 GCA_026393175.1 Pseudonocardiales bacterium | reverse complement strand
GGCCGCCCGCCCGGAGCCGGGGACGGTGGACGTGCAGCCCGCCAGCAGGGCGACCAGCAGGAGGCCGGCCGCCACCCGTCCGTTCCGCACGGCCGGACGGTATCCCGGCGGGCCCGGTCCGCGGGGCCGTTCCGGCGGATCGGCCCCGCGCCGCTGACCGTCAGACCGCGGCGGGGGCGCGCCGGGCGACCTCGGCCCGCACCAGCGGGGCGACCTCGGTGCCGAGCAGCTCGATCGCCCGCATCACCTCGCGGTGCGGCACAGTGCCGATGCCGAGCTGCAGGAGCGTGCGGTCGTGGCCGAACAGCTCGTGGTGGAAGAGGATCTTCTCGGCCACCGCCTCCGGCTCGCCCACGACGTACGCGCCGCGCAGCCCGGTCTGGGCGTCGAACGCGGCCCGGTTCGTGGGACCCCAGCCGCGCTCGGCGCCGATCCGGTCCATCACCCCGGAGTGCGCCGGGTAGTAGACGTCGGCGGCGGCCGCGGCGGAGCCCGCGACGAAGCCGTGCAGGTTCAGGCTCAGCGGCCGCGGCCCGTGCCCGGCGCGCTGCAGCGCCTCGCGGTGCAGGCGGGCCAGCGGGGCGAACCGCTCCGGCATCCCGCCGATGATCGCCAGCGCCAGCGGGAGCCCCAGCGTCCCGGCGCGCACGACGGACCGCGGGTTGCCGCCGACGGCGAGCCAGACCGGCAGCGGGTCCTGCACCGGCCGCGGGTGCACCGGCTGGTCGTGCAGCGGCGCGCGGAACCGGCCGGACCAGGTGACCCGCTCGTGCGCGCGCAGGGCGAGCAGCAGGTCCAGCTTCTCGGCGAACAGCTCGTCGTAGTCGGCGAGGTCGTGGCCGAACAGCGGGAAGGACTCGGTGAACGACCCGCGGCCCGCCATGATCTCCGCGCGGCCGTCGGAGAGCCCGTCGACGGTGGCGAACTGCTGGAACACCCGCACCGGGTCGTCGGAGCTCAGGACGGTGACGGCGCTGGTCAGCCGCACCCGCTCGGTCCGGGCGGCGATCGCGGCCAGCACCGTGGCCGGGGACGAGGCGGCGTAGTCGGCGCGGTGGTGCTCCCCGATGCCGACGACGTCGAGCCCGACCTCGTCGGCCAGGGCCGCCTCCGCGACGACCTCGCGCAGCCGCTGCGCGGGACCGACGCCTGCCGGATCGAGATCGACGTCGACGAACGTGTACGTACCGAGCTCCACGGACCTCTGGAACGGTGGGCGCCGGGACGGGATTCCCGGCGAGGCGGACGGAGGTGCCGGACATGGGCGGACACGGGCACTGGGTCGAGCTGCGGGTGCACGGGGTCCGGGCCACCGCGCCCGAGGACATGCTCGACGTCGACCGCGTCGTGCAGGTGGCGGGCGACGAGCTGGGCCGGGTCTTCCGCCGCGCCGACCGGCGCGGGGAGCCGCTGCCCGAGCCGGACGGCCACGTCGTCGAGGCCTACCACTGGGGCCGGCTCACCTCCGGCTCCTTCGCGCAGGGCCTGTGGCTGCTGCTGGCCCCGTTCGGGCTGGTCAACGCCGCGCAGTTCACGCTGCCCCGGCCGGAGGGGGCGTGGCCGCGGCGCTGGCACGAGCTGGCGGGCGCGGCCCTGCGCCTGCTCGGCCTGGCGATGACGGCGCTGTTCGTGCTCACCGTGGCGACGATGACGGTGGACCTGTGGGCGTGGCAGCAGGCCCGCGCGACCGGCGGGGGCGCCTACGCGCTCGCCCTGCTGGGCCCGGTCGCGCTGCTCGTCGCCTACCGCTGGGCGGCCGGGCCGCCCGCGCCCGACGTCCGGGAGGCGGCGCGCACCTCCGCGCGGCTCGACGACCCGGTCCCGCCGCTGCACGAGGGGCCCAGCGACCTGGTGCACCGCGACTTCTTCCTCGGCACCCGCGACCTCGGCTCGCTGCACCTGCTGCACGTCGCGGGCGGGCTGGCCGTCGTCACCGCGGTCGGCGCGGCCCTGACCGCGCCCGCCGGGCTGCAGCAGGTGCTCCGCGTCGCGGCCGGGGCGCTGGTCGTGCTGGTCGCGGTCGTGCTGACCGCCGGGCTGCGCGACCTCAACATCGCGACCAACCCGTGGGACCCGCGCGACCGCGCCGCGCAGGTGGCGCTGCGCCGGCGCCGCAACGCCGAGCTCGCGGCCCAGGTGCTGGCCGTGCTGGCCGGCGCGACCGCGCTCGTGACGGTCGGGGCGGCGCTGCTCCTGCCGGTCGGCGGCGGGCCGGGCGGCCTGCCCGGCCTGGACGTCGTCGCGTGCCTGGTCATGGTGGTCGCGGTGCTCGCCGTCGGCCTGCTCGCGGCCGCGAACGCCCTGCTCGCCCGGGCCGACCGGGCGCGGCGCGCCGGGGCCGGTCGCGACCCGTTCGCGCCCTACGCGGGCGGCCGGGCGTGCACCCTGCTCGCGCTCCTCGGGCTGTTCCTCGGCGTCGGCTACTCCGGCGCGTTCACCACGGTCGTCGCCGCGGCGCTGACGTCCCGCGAGCGCCCGGTGGTCGTCCCCGAGCTGCTCTCCCGCGTGGCGTACGCCTGGGGCGTCACGGCCCTCGGCGTGCTGCTGCTCGCCGGCTACCTGCTGTTGCGCCGCCGGGCCGCGATCGCGGCGGTGGCGCCACGGGTGGCGGCGGAGTTCGGGGAGCGGCTCACCGGCCGCTGGGCGCGCACGGTCGCCGCCGCGATGTGGACGGCCCGGCTGAAGAACGGGCTGCCCTGCGTGCTGACCGTGTTCGGCGTCCTCGGCGTCGTGCTCACGGCGGTGGCCGCGGTCGAGCTGGCCCCGGTGCTCGGGCTGCCCGCGCTCCCCCTGCCGTGGGTGCTCGACGTGCTCAGCTGGTGGCCCCGCCCCGGCGACCCGGCGCCCGCGGCCGCGGTCGCGCTGCTCGCGTTCGGCACGCTGACCCTGACCGGGCTCGCCACCGGACTGCTGCTGCTGGCCCGCACCGCGCTCTTCGGGGCGTCGGCCCGCCGCGGCGTCAACGTGGTCTGGGACGTGATCGCGTTCTGGCCGCGCGCCGTGCACCCCTTCGTCCCCTCGGCCTACTCCGCCCGCGCCGTCGCCGACCTGGAGGACCGGATCCGCTGGCACCTCGACCGCGGCGGCGCCGCCCGGCTCGCCGTGTGCGGGCACAGCCAGGGCAGTCTGCTGACGTTCGCGGCGCTCGTCCGGCTGGCGGCGTCGTCCGCGGCGGACCGGGCGCTGCTGCCGCGGATCGGGTACCTGTCGTTCGGCTCGCAGCTGCAGGTGATGTTCGCCCGCGGCTTCCCGGCGTTCGTCAACCGGGCGGCGGTCGAGGACCTCTACGGCCGGCTCGGCGGCGCGTGGCGCAACCTCTACCGCGACACCGACCCGCTGGCCGGGCCGGTGCTGAGCTGGCGCCGGCCCGACCCGGGCTGGATCCACGCGCCCGGCACGCCGGTGCTGCGCCGGGTCCCCGGCCGGGCGCGGGTGGAGTACGGCCCGGACTGGCGGCTCCTCGACCCGCCGCCGCCCACCGACCCGTCGCTGCAGCGGAGCTGCGTGCTGCCGCTGCGCGGGCACGGCGAGTTCTGGCTCGACCCCGCGTGGACCGACGCGCTGGCCGCGGTCGGCTGCTCAGCCGAGGTGCTTGAGGGCCTCGCGGCGGGAGAGCGGGGCCAGCCCGGGGTGCTCGTCGACGAAGCGGCGGACCCACCCCGGGTCGACGCGCGCGTGCTGGCGCAGGGCCCAGCCGATCGCCTTGCGCAGGAAGAAGTCCGGGTCGTCGAGGTTGCCCTCGATGGCGTCGGTGAGCAGCCCGAGGTCGGTGCCGGCGCGGGAGCCGAGCTGGGCGAGGACGGACGTGCGCCGCAGCCAGCGGTCGGGGTCGGTGATCCAGGCCCGCAGCACCGGGGTGAGTGAGGCGGGATCGGCGCGCAGCAGCGGCCCGATCCGCTTGTCCGCGATCTCGTCGGTGAAGTCCCACCACCCCCCGTCGACGATCCAGTGCCGGTACAGCGGCACCCACGTCGCGTCCTGCGGCGGGGACCAGCGGCTGCCGGTCAGCGCGAGGGCGAGGTAGCGCTCCTCGCGGTACGCGGCGCCGTCCCACAGCTCGCCGACCACCGTGCGGAGGTCGGCGGGGGCCGGGTGGGCGGCGAGGAGGTCGCGCAGCAGCCGCGTGCGGGCCGGCTTCGGCACGCCGCGGAACGGCATGGCGGACCGCATGTAGCGCTGCATGGCCGGCGCGGCCTCCGGGTCGGCCAGCGCGGCCAGCCCGTCGCGGACGACCTGGACGAGGGACGGCACGGGAAACAGTTTGCATGAGATTGCAGCGTCGTGCATAGTCATCCAGGTGGTGAGGATCGCGGTGGCGGGGGCGAGCGGGTACGCCGGGGGAGAGGTCCTCCGGCTGCTGCTGGCCCATCCGGACGTGCAGGGCGGGACGCTGGAGATCGGGGCGCTGACGGCGGGCGGCAGCGCCGGGTCGCGGCTGGGCGAGCACCAGCCGCACCTGCTCGCGCTCACCGACCGGGTGCTGGAGGAGACCACGCCGGAGGTCCTCGCCGGCCACGACGTCGTCGTCATGGCCCTGCCGCACGGGCACTCGGCGGCCCTGGCCGCGGAGCTGGGCGAGGACACGGTCGTGATCGACTGCGGCGCCGACCACCGGCTGGTCGACGCCGCGGCGTGGGACCGCTGGTACGGCGCCGACGGGAAGGGGGGCGGGCACGCGGGCTCCTGGCCCTACGGCCTGCCCGAGCTGCCCGGGGCCCGCGCCGCGCTGCGCGGCGCCCGGCGGGTCGCCGTGCCCGGCTGCTACCCGACCGCCGTCAGCCTCGCGCTGGTCCCGGCCCTGGCCGCGGGCCTGTGCGACCCCGAGGTCGTCGTCACCGCCGTCACCGGCACCTCCGGCGCGGGCAAGGCGCTCAAGCCGCACCTGCTCGGCGCCGAGGTGATGGGGTCGCTGTCCGCCTACGGCGTGGGCGGGGTGCACCGGCACACCCCCGAGATGGTGCAGAACCTCTCCGCCGCGGCCGGCACGGCCGTCGGGGTGAGCTTCACCCCGGTGCTCGCGCCGCTGCCCCGCGGCATCCTCGCCTCCTGCTCCGCGCGCACCGACGCGCCGGTCGCCGACGTCCGCGCCGCGTACGAGAAGGCCTACGCCGACGAGCCGTTCGTGCACCTGCTG
>JAPLAT010000486.1 GCA_026393175.1 Pseudonocardiales bacterium | reverse complement strand
CTCGACGGGCTCGGGCGCTTCTACCGCGAGACGATCACCGAGTCCGACGAGTCGCCGGTGGACGTCGCGCAGGTGCTCCGCGACACCCGCGCCGACGTGCTCGTCTCCTACCTGCCGGTGGGCAGCGAGGCGGCCGACCGCTTCTACGCCCAGGCCGCGATCGACGCGGGGGTCGGGTTCGTCAACGCGCTGCCGGTGTTCATCGCCTCCGACCCGGTGTGGGCCGAGAAGTTCCGCGTCGCGGGCGTGCCGATCGTCGGCGACGACATCAAGAGCCAGGTCGGCGCCACGATCACCCACCGGGTGCTGGCGAAGCTGTTCGAGGACCGCGGCGTGCAGCTCGACCGCACGATGCAGCTCAACGTGGGCGGGAACATGGACTTCCTGAACATGAAGGAGCTGGAGCGGCTGGAGAGCAA
Source organism: Pseudonocardiales bacterium (assembly GCA_026393175.1). Lineage (GTDB taxonomy): Bacteria > Actinomycetota > Actinomycetes > Mycobacteriales > Pseudonocardiaceae > Pseudonocardia. The sequence goes on along the minus strand of JAPLAT010000486.1, from coordinate 8,054 downwards.
GAAGGTCTCCAAGACCCAGTCCGTCACCAGCCAGGTCGACCGCGACCTCGGCAAGGACAACGTGCACATCGGCCCGTCGGACTACGTCGCCTGGCTGGACGACCGCAAGTGGGCCTACGTCCGGCTCGAGGGCCGCGCGTTCGGCGACGTGCCGCTGAACCTGGAGTACAAGCTCGAGGTCTGGGACTCCCCCAACTCCGCGGGCATCATCATCGACGCCGTGCGCGCGGCGAAGATCGCGCTCGACCGGGGCGTCGGCGGCCCGATCCTGTCGGCGTCGAGCTACTTCATGAAGTCCCCGCCCGAGCAGTACGGCGACGACGTCGCCCGGGACGCGGTCGAGGCCTTCATCCGGGGCGACCGGAACGACTGACCCCGCCCCGGCCCCGTTGCAGGAAGGCCACCTTCACGCAAGCTCGTTGCGTGAAGGTGGCCTTCCTGCAACTCGGGGGGGCGACTCAGGGGCGCCGGTGAAGCCCGTCACGGCACCTCGTCGGCGGCCGGACCCCGGCCCTACTCTGTGCGCGACGTCCGGTACCCGCCCGCGGGACCGGAACGGGTGTGAGGAGTGGCAATGGCTGCCGGCCGACCTGCGCGGCTCGCCGTCGGGGTGGTCTCCGCCGGCCGGGTGGGCGCCGTGCTGGGCGCGTCGCTGGCGGCGGCCGGGCACCACGTCGTCGCCACCTCGGGGGTGTCGAAGGAGTCGGCGCAGCGCGCCGCGACCCTGCTGCCCGGCGTCCCGCTGGAGGCCCCTGACGACGTCGTCGCCAAGGCCGACCTCGCCGTGCTCGCCGTGCCGGACGACGCGCTGCCGGGCCTGGTCCGCGGGCTCGCCGCCGCCGGCAGCTTCCGGCCCGGCCAGATCGTCGTGCACACCTCCGGCGCCCACGGCGTCGCGCTGCTCGACCCGGCCACCGCGCGCGGCGTCCTGCCGCTCGCCCTGCACCCGGTGATGACGTTCACCGGCCGCACCGAGGACGTCGCGCGGCTGGCCGGGGCCTCGGTCGGCGTCACCGCCACCGGCGGCGACGAGGCGGGCTGGAGCGTCGGCGAGGCGCTGGTCGTGGAGATGGGCGCCGACCCGGTGCGGGTCCCCGAGGAGCTGCGCCCGCTCTACCACGCCGCGCTGGCCCACGGGGCGAACCACCTGGTCACGCTCGTGCGCGACTGCGTCCAGCTGCTCGACGACGCCGGCGTCCGCCCGGCCGAGCGGCTCGTCGCGCCGCTGCTGTCGGCCGCGCTGGACAACGCGCTGCGCCACGGCGACCGCGCGCTCACCGGGCCCGTCGCCCGCGGGGACGCCGGCACCCTGCGCACCCACCTGCGCGTCCTCGACGACGCCGACCCCGACCTGGCCGCGACCTACCGCGCCATGGCCGTCCGGACGGCGCACCGCGCCGCCGACTCAGGCCTGCTCCCCGACCACGCCGCCACCGAGGTCCTGGCGGCCCTCACGGAGGACCGATGACCACCGCACGTACCCGGGGCGGGTTCGTCCCCGGGCAGCTGACCCGGCACAGCGACCCGGCCGCCCTGCACGCCGTCACCCGCGCGCTGAAGGGCGCGGGCCGCCGCGTCGCCCTCGTGCCGACGATGGGCGCGCTGCACGAGGGGCACCGCGAGCTGATCCGGCACGCCCGGCTCGCCCCCGGGGCGTCCGTCACCGCCGTGTCGATCTTCGTGAACCCGCTGCAGTTCGGCGCGGGCGAGGACCTCGACCGCTACCCCCGCCCGCTGGAGGCGGACCTGGAGATCCTCCGCGAGGACGGCGTCGAGCTGGCGTTCACCCCCGGCGTGGCCGACATGTACCCCGACGGGGCCGACACCACGGTCAGCCCCGGAGCGCTGGGCGCCGAGCTGGAGGGCGCGGTGCGGCCGGGCCACTTCGCCGGCGTGCTGACGGTCGTGGCCAAGCTGTTCCACGTCGTCGCCCCGGACGTGGCGTTCTTCGGCGAGAAGGACTTCCAGCAGCTCGTCCTCGTGAAGCGGATGGCGCGGGACCTGGCCTTCCCGACCGCCGTCGTCGGCGTGCCGACGGTCCGCGAGCCCGACGGGCTGGCGCTGTCCAGCCGCAACGTCTACCTCTCGGCGGAGGACCGCCCGCGCGCCGCGACGCTGCAGCGGGCACTGGCCGCGGGCGCGGGGGTCTCCGCGCGCGGCCCGCAGGCCGTGCTGGACGCCGCCCGCGCGGTCCTCGCCACGGAGCCCGCGCTCACCGTGGAGTACCTCGAGCTGCGCGACCCCGACCTGCGACCCGGCCCGGTCTCGGGGAAGGCCCGCCTGCTCGTCGCCGCCCGCCTGGGCGGCACCCGCCTCATCGACAACGTCGGCGTCCAGCTGTAGGAGAGCCCGTGTTCCGCACCATGATGAAGTCCAAGATCCACCGGGCGACCGTGACGCAGGCCGACCTGCACTACGTCGGCTCCGTGACCGTCGACCGCGACCTGATGGAGGCCGCGGACCTGCTCGAGGGCGAGCAGGTCGCGATCGTCGACATCACCAACGGCGCCCGCCTGGAGACCTACGTCATCCCCGGCGAGCGGGGCAGAGGCGTGATCGGCATCAACGGCGCCGCCGCCCACCTCGTGCACCCCGGCGACCTCGTCATCCTCATCTCCTACGCGCAGATGGACGACGCCGAGCTGCGCGCCTACACGCCCCGGGTGGTGTTCGTCGACGCCGGCAACCGGATCGCCGACCTCGGCTCCGACCCGGGGCACGCCCCGGAGGGCTCCGGCCTGCTCTCGGGCGCGGCGTAACCGCCGTGCTGCTCTGCGTCGACGTCGGCAACACCCAGATCGCGCTGGGCCTCTACCCGGAGCCGGTCGACGACACCGAGGTCCACCCGCCGCTCGTGCGCGACTGGCGCATGCGCACCGACCCGCGCATGACGGCCGACGAGCTGGAGGTCGCCGTCGGCGCCCTGCTGGGCCGGCACTCCGGGAGCATCACCGGCGTGGCCGCGCTGTCCACGGTGCCGAGCCTGCTGCGCGAGCTGCGGATCCTGCTGGAGCGGCGCGGCGACCCGGCCGTCGTCGTCGGGCCGGGGGTGCGCACCGGCGTCCCGCTGCTCGTCGACAACCCCCGGGAGGTGGGGGCCGACCGGGTGATGAACACGCTCGCCGCGCACCGGCTGCACGGCACGGCGTGCATCGTCGTCGACTTCGGGACGTCCACCAACATCGACGTCGTGTCCGCGAAGGGCGAGTTCCTGGGCGGGGCGCTCGCCCCCGGCATCGAGATCTCGATGGACGCACTGGCCAGCCGCGCCGCCGCGCTGCGCAGCGTCGAGTTCGTGCGGCCCCGGTCGGTGATCGGCAAGAACACCGTCGAGTGCCTGCAGTCCGGCGTGCTCTACGGCTTCGCCGGGCAGGTGGACGGGCTGGTGCGGCGGATCCTCGCCGAGCTCGGGCCCTCGGCGGGGCCGGTGACGGTGCTGGGCACCGGCGGCCTCGCCCCGCTGATGACGGGCGTGTCGGACACGATCACCCACTACGTCCCCGACCTCACCCTGATCGGCCTGCGGCTGACCTACCTGCGCAACGCCCGCAGCACCGTGGTGAGCAGCGGGAGCGTGAACGCCCCCGACGCCGTCTCGGGCCGCCCCGCGAGGTAGGCCCGGATCCGGCCGAAGGCGGCGTCGCGGTCGGCGGGCGTGGCGGCCAGCGCCCAGGAGTGCGTGCCCAGCTCGGTGATCAGGCCGTCGACGGTGGTCGGCCTGCCGTGCCGGACGCGGTGGCGCCGCACCGTCCCGAACGACCCGTGCCCGATGCCGACGTCCCCGGACCGTGCCGGCACCGTGCGGCCCCGCGCCGCCGCCTCGTGGTAGCCGGTCACCCACGCCACGTCCGGGTCGTCGCCGATCCAGAGCACGCCCAGCACGCCGCCGGGCCGCAGGACCCGCGCGATCTCGGCGAGCGCGCGCCCGGCGTCGAACCAGTGCCACGCCGTGCCGACGACGACGGCGTCCGCGCCGCCGTCGGCCAGGGGGATCCGCTCGGCGGTGCCGGCGACCGCCCGCGCCCCCGGCACGCGGCGCCCCAGCTCGGCGAGCATGCCCGGGTCGGGCTCCACGGCCGTGACGACCGTGCCCGGCCGCCGCAGCAGTGCCCCGGTCAGCTTGCCGGTGCCCGCGGCGAGGTCGACGACGTGCGCCGGCCCGGTCAGCGGCTCCAGCGCCCACGCGACGGCCTCCGCCGGGTACTCCGGCCGGTGCTCGGCGTACGCCGCGGCCACCGCCCCGAACACCCGCGCCCGCGCGCCGTCCACGGCGTGGACGCTAGCCCGCGCCGGCCCGGCGGGACAGCCCACGCGGATCGCAGCGGGCGGTCCGTCCGGGCGCCGCGATCGGGACGGGCGGCACTCTCTACCCTTGGCACGTGAGTACCGAGCCTCCCCAGAACCCCGACGCCGAGCTGCCCGAGCAGATGCGGGTGCGGCGGGCGAAGCGGGCGGAGATGCTCGCGAACGACGTCGACCCGTACCCCGTCTCCGTCGAGCGGACGGCCACGCTGCGCGCGGTCCGCGAGGCGCACCCCGACCTGCCGCCCGACACGGCGACCGGGGACGTCGTGGACGTCGCCGGCCGGGTGATCTTCCTGCGCAACACCGGCAAGCTCTGCTTCGCCACCCTCCGCGAGGGCGACGGCACCGAGCTGCAGGCGATGCTGTCGCTGGCCGACGTCGGCGAGGAGGAGCTGGCCCGCTGGAAGGCCACCGTCGACCTGGGCGACTTCGTGGCCGTGCACGGCGAGGTCGTCACCTCGCGGCGCGGGGAGCTGTCGGTGATGGCGGACCGCTGGACGATGGCCGCGAAGGCCGTCCGGCCGCTGCCGGTGGCGCACCGCGAGCTGTCGGAGGAGACGCGGGTGCGCCAGCGCTACGTCGACCTCATCGTCCGGCCGCAGGCCCGCGAGATGGTGCGCACCCGCTCGACCGTCGTCCGCACGCTGCGCGAGGTGCTGCACGGCGACGCGTTCGTCGAGGTCGAGACGCCGATGCTGCAGCTGCTGCACGGCGGGGCCGCGGCACGGCCGTTCGTCACCCACGCCAACGCGCTGGGCCAGGACCTGTACCTGCGCATCGCGCTGGAGCTGTTCCTCAAGCGCTGCGTCGTCGGCGGCGTGGACCGGGTCTTCGAGATCAACCGGGTGATGCGCAACGAGGGCATCGACTCCACGCACTCGCCCGAGTTCACGATGCTGGAGGCCTACCAGGCCTACGCGACCTACGACGACGTCGCCGCGCTGACCCAGCGGCTCATCGTGGAGAGCGCCCGGGCGGTCTTCGGCTCCCCGGTGGTGCGGCACGCCGACGGCTCCGAGCACGACCTCGGTGGCGAGTGGCGTTCGGTCTCGTTGCACGAGGCGCTCTCGGAAACGGTCGGCACAACTGTGACTCCGGACACCTCCGCCGAGGATCTGCGCAAGCTGGCGGCGGCCCACGACGTCGATCTGAAGGATTCCTGGGGGCCCGGCGAGGTCACCCTGGAACTGTTCGAGAAACTGGTCGAGCACACCCTCCACGAGCCGACGTTCGTGCGCGACTACCCCGTCGAGGTGCGCCCGCTCGCCCGCCAGCACCGCACCGACCCGCGCCTGGCCGAGGCCTGGGACCTGTTCGTCTTCGGCACCGAGATCGCCACGGGGTACTCGGAGCTGGTCGACCCGGTCGTGCAGCGGGAACGGCTCACCGCCCAGTCGCTGCTGGCCGCGGCGGGCGATCCGGACGCGATGCAGCTCGACGAGGACTTCGTCCGCGCGCTCGAGTACGGAATGCCCCCGACCGGGGGAATGGGAATGGGCGTCGACCGCCTGTTGATGACGCTCACAGGCCTCGGAATCCGGGAGACCATCCTGTTCCCGCTGGTGCGCTCCGAGTAGCATTCCGCACGAATAGCTTTTTCGTCGATCGAGCGGAGGCGCGCGTGGCTCAGGTGAAAGAGGTCCGGCTGGTCGACGACCTGGACGGGGACAGCGCGGACGAGACCGTCGAGTTCGGCATCGACGGGCGCAGCTACGAGATCGACCTGTCCTCCGGCAACGCCGGCCGCCTCCGCGACGCGCTCGCGCAGTACGTCGCCTCGGCGCGGCGCACGGCGACGACCGCGGGCGCGCGCAGGCGGGGCTCCGCGGCCGGGCGCCCGGCCGTCGACCGGGAGCAGAACCAGGCCATCCGCGACTGGGCGCGCAAGCGCGGGATGAAGGTCAGCGAGCGCGGCCGCATCCCGTCCGAGGTGCTGGAGGCCTACCACCAGGAGCACTGAGCCCCCCGCCGGGAGGCGGCGCACCGGGCACGGAATGCCGGTGCGCCCTCACCCGTTGTCACCGGATACGTCGTCGAGGGCGCGCAACACAGGCGCCCACCCCCACCCGCCCGATACAGTGGGGGGAGCGTGAACGGCGCAGCGCGCTCGATGCGCGGTAGGCGAGGAGATTAGATGTTCGAGAGGTTCACCGACCGAGCAAGGCGTGTTGTCGTCCTGGCCCAGGAAGAGGCCCGGATGCTCAACCACAACTACATCGGCACCGAGCACATCCTCCTCGGCCTCATCCACGAGGGCGAGGGAGTGGCCGCCAAGGCCCTGGAGTCCCTCGGGATCGCCCTGGAGGGCGTCCGCCAGCAGGTCGAGGAGATCATCGGCCAGGGTCAGCAGGCACCGAGCGGGCACATCCCGTTCACGCCGCGGGCCAAGAAGGTGCTGGAGCTGTCCCTGCGCGAAGCGCTGCAGCTCGGCCACAACTACATCGGTACCGAGCACATCCTGCTGGGCCTGATCCGCGAGGGCGAGGGCGTCGCCGCCCAGGTCCTCGTCAAGCTGGGCGCGGACCTCAACCGCGTGCGCCAGCAGGTCCTCCAGCTGCTCTCGGGCTACCAGGGCAAGGAGCCGGCCGAGGGTGCCTCGGGCGGTCGCGGCGAGGGCACGCCCAGCTCGTCGCTGGTGCTCGACCAGTTCGGTCGCAACCTCACCCAGTCCGCCCGCGAGGGCAAGCTGGACCCGGTCATCGGCCGGGAGAAGGAGATCGAGCGGGTCATGCAGGTCCTCTCCCGGAGGACCAAGAACAACCCCGTCCTGATCGGCGAGCCCGGCGTCGGCAAGACCGCCGTCGTCGAGGGGCTGGCCCAGGGCATCGTCAAGGGCGAGGTGCCCGAGACGCTCAAGGACAAGCAGCTCTACACGCTGGACCTGGGCTCGCTGGTCGCCGGGTCCCGCTACCGCGGTGACTTCGAGGAGCGTCTCAAGAAGGTGCTCAAGGAGATCCGCACGCGCGGCGACATCATCCTGTTCATCGACGAGATCCACACCCTGGTGGGTGCGGGTGCCGCCGAGGGCGCGATCGACGCCGCCAGCATCCTCAAGCCCATGCTGGCCCGCGGCGAGCTGCAGACGATCGGCGCCACGACGCTCGACGAGTTCCGCAAGCACTTCGAGAAGGACGCCGCGCTCGAGCGCCGGTTCCAGCCCATCCAGGTGCCGGAGCCCTCGGTCGCGCACACGATCGAGATGCTCAAGGGCCTGCGCGACCGCTACGAGGCGCACCACCGCGTCACGATCACCGACGAGGCGCTCGTCGCGGCGGCCAACCTGGCCGACCGCTACGTCACCGACCGGTTCCTGCCGGACAAGGCGATCGACCTCATCGACGAGGCGGGCTCGCGCCTGCGCATCCGTCGCATGACGGCGCCGCCGGTCCTGAAGGACTTCGACGACCAGATCGCCGACGTCCGCCGCCGCAAGGAGGGCGCGATCGACTCGCAGGACTTCGAGGCCGCCGCCTCCCTGCGCGACGAGGAGAAGAAGCTCATCGCGGCCAAGGCCGAGCGTGAGAAGCAGTGGAAGGCCGGCGACATGGACGCCGTCGCGGTCGTCGACGAGGAGCTCGTGGCCGAGGTCCTCGCCCTGGCCACCGGCATCCCGATCGTGAAGCTCTCCGAGGAGGAGTCGACCCGGCTGCTCAAGATGGAGGACGAGCTCCACAAGCGCGTGATCGGGCAGGAGGAGGCCGTCAAGGCACTCAGCCGGGCAATTCGCCGTACGCGTGCGGGCCTCAAGG
>JAPLAT010000586.1 GCA_026393175.1 Pseudonocardiales bacterium | reverse complement strand
GCGGTCGAGCAGCGGGCCGGGGATCGTCTCGAACTGGTTCGCCGTGGCCAGGAACAGCACGTCGGACAGGTCGAGGTCGACCTCGAGGTAGTGGTCGCGGAACGTGTGGTTCTGCGCCGGGTCGAGCACCTCGAGCAGCGCGGCCGTCGGGTCGCCGCGGAAGTCGCTGCCGACCTTGTCGATCTCGTCGAGCAGCACGACCGGGTTCATCGAGCCCGCCTCGCGGATGGCGCGGACGATCCGGCCGGGGAGCGCACCGACGTAGGTGCGCCGGTGACCGCGGATCTCGGCCTCGTCGCGCACGCCGCCCAGGGCGACGCGGACGAACTTGCGGCCGAGCGCGTGCGCGACCGACTCGCCCAGCGAGGTCTTGCCGACGCCGGGCGGGCCGACGAGGGAGAGCACCGCGCCGGAGCCGCGGCCGCCGACCTTGTCCATGCCCTTGCGGTCGCGCCGGGCGCGGACGGCCAGGAACTCGATCAGCCGCTCCTTCACGTCGTCGAGGCCGGCGTGGTCGGCGTCCAGGATCTCCCGGGCCGCCTTGAGGTCGGTGGAGTCCTCGGTCGTCGAGGTCCACGGGATGTCGAGGACGGTGTCGAGCCACGTGCGGATCCAGCCCGACTCCGGGCTCTGGTCCGACGCGCGCTCCAGCTTGCCGACCTCGGTCAGCGCGGCCTTGCGGACGTGGTCGGGCAGGTCGGCGGACTCCACGCGGGCGCGGTAGTCGTCGGACCCGTCGGGCTCGCCCTCACCCAGCTCCTTGCGGATCGCGGCCAGCTGCTGGCGCAGCAGGAACTCGCGCTGGGTCTTCTCCAGGCCCTCGCGGACGTCGTGGGAGATCTTCTCGGAGACCTCCTGCTCGGCCACGTGCGCGCGGGTCCACTCGACGAGCAGCTCCAGGCGCTGCACGGGGTCGGTCTCGGCGAGGAGCCGGGCCTTCTGCTCCAGGTCCAGGTAGGACGCCCAGCCGGCGGTGTCGGCGAGCTGGCCGGGGTCGGTGATCTGCTGCACCGAGTCGATCACCTGCCAGGCCCCCCGCTGCTGCAGGATGCCGACGACCAGCGCCTTGTACTCCTTGGCCAGCTCGGTCGCGCGGCCCGTGACGGGCGCGTCCTCGACCGGGGTGGCCTCCACCCAGAGGGCGGCACCGGGCCCGGTCACGCCGGACCCGATCTGCGCGCGGCCCTCGCCGCGCACGACGGCGGCCTTCTCCCCGCTGGGGAGCCTGCCGACCTGCTCGAGGACGGCGATCGTGCCCACCGTCGCGTACCTGCCGTCGAGCCGGGGCACGACGATCACCTTGCGGTCGACGCTCTGCGCGGCGTCGACCGCCGCCTGCACCTCGGAGTTCTCGAGGCGAACCGGAACCACCATGCCGGGCAGCACCACCGAGTCGGCGAGCGGAAGCACCGGCAGCTTCAGCGTCTCTGTCATGCTCAGCTCAACCGTTACACCGTTGAACTTGTTCCAACGCTCAAGCAGTTACGCTGCGAGTGAACGCAGGAACCCTGAGCGGGCCCGACTCAACGCCCGAGGCCCTCCACGACCTCGGCCCCCGGGAGGCGGGCGGCGACGGCCCCGGGGAGGGCGAGCTTCGAGCCGCGGACCCCGCTGCCGACCACGACGGCCGGGGCGGCGGCGACGGCGGCGTCGACGAGCACCGGCCAGCCCTCGGGCAGGCCGAGCGGGGTGATGCCGCCGTACTCCATCCCGGTCAGGGCGACGGCGTCGTCCATCGGCGCGAAGGAGGCCTTGCGGGCGGCCAGCCGCTTGCGGACCAGGCCGTTGACGTCGGCCCGGGTGCTCGCGAGCACCAGGCAGGCGGCGTAGCGGACCTCGTCGCCCCGCCTGCCGGCGACGACGACGCAGTTGGCCGAGCCGTCCAGCGGCGAGCCGTACGCAGCGCAGAAGGCGGCGGTGTCGGCGAGGTCGGGGTCGATCCCCGCGACCCCGACGCGGGCGGCGTCGACCGGGTCGAGCGCCCCGAGGGCGGCGGCGACGGGCGCGGCGAGCAGGTCCGGGCGGTCCGGCGCGGGGACGGCGACGAGCGTGCCGAGGACGCTCCAGGCCGGGTCCGTCACCAGGAGTGCCCGCCTCCCTGCACGCCGACGACGGCGGGCTTGACGTCCACGATGTAGATCAGCATCGCCACGAGCCCGGCCAGCCAGAACAGCGACGCGAAGCCGCGGACGCCCTGGAAGGCGACCACGACGCCCCAGAAGCTGGGGTTGGCCAGCACGGCGAACAGCGGGATCAGCAGCAGGAAGAACGCCGCGCCGCCGGTGATGCCCAGCCAGGCGCCCTTGGTCTGCTTGCCGACGGCGGTGAAGGCGTCGGAGCGCTGCCGCAGGGCGTGGACGAACGCGTACCCCGAGACGGGCGCGACGGCCAGGCCGATGACGGCGAGCACCAGCGCGTCGAGATTGGCCAGCAGGTCCACGTCGCCAATGTACCCGGACCACCTGACGGGCGGGGAAACCGGACGGCTCCGGACGGCACCGCGCCCCCCGGCGCGGGAGGCCGGGGGGCGCGGTGGGGAGCCGGCGGGATCAGCTGCCGGACTTGGTGCCGTTCGTGGTGCGGCGGGCGGCGGGCTTGCGCGTCGCCTTCGGGGCGGTGCGGTTGGCCGCGCGACGGGTCACGCTGCGGGTCTCGGCCGCGGCCTCGTCACAGGCCTCGTTGATGGTGGCCGCGGCGTCCTTGCCGGCGTCGGCGACCGCGTCGGAGGCGTCCTCTGCGACCTCGGCGACGGTCTCCGCGGCCTCGGCGGCGAACCGCTGGGTGGCGCGGGCCGCCTTCTCACCGGTGGAGCGGGTCTGGCGGGTGACGGTCGACAGCGCCTTCTCGGCGACGTCGTGCGCGTCGTCCACCAGGTCGTCGACGCGGGCGTCGAACTTCTCGGTGTAGGTCTCGACCGTGGCGATGGCCTGCTTGACCTGCGGCTGCTTGCGGATCCGGCCCCAGGACTTCTCGCCGCGCTCCGCGAAGGAGACGTAGCGCTCCTCGGCGTCGGCGCGCAGCTCGGCGACGAGGGCGCGCAGGCCCTCGGGCGAGAGGCGCTGCGGCAGGTCGGCGACGCGCTGCTGGACCTCCTCGGCCTGCGCGGTGGCGCGGGTCCGGGCGTCGACGACGGCCTTGGTGACCGTGGTGTAGGCGTAGTCGCCGGCGCCGAGCACGGCGAGTAGCGGGGTGCGGGCGATCTCGGCCCGCTCGGTGACGGTCTGCGCGGCCTGCTCGCGGGCCTTGCGGACGTCGGCGGCGGTCGGGATGGACACGGCCATGGTGATC
>JAPLAT010000544.1 GCA_026393175.1 Pseudonocardiales bacterium | reverse complement strand
ACTCGGCGAGCAGGGCCTGGAACGCGACGTGCCGGTCGGGGTCGAAGGGCAGCGGCCTGCCGTGCTCGTCGGCGGCGGGGTGGGCGGGGCGCAGCCGCAGCACCGAGGTCGTGCCCGCGGGGATCGGCAGGTGGGCGGCGTCGGCGGAGCCGGTGCGGCCCGGGCGCAGGCGCACGTGCGGGCCGCCGGGGGAGCCGCCGAACACCTCGACCCGCCCGGCCGGGGTCCGCGCCACGACGTGCACCGGGTACGCGGCCAGCACGTCGCGGGTCGCCTCCGGGCCCGCGCCGGCGATCCCGCGCAGCGCGGCAAGTGCGCCGGGGTCGGCGGTGCGGGCGAGGATCTCGACGGTCGGGGCGCCGAACCCCAGGTCGAACAGGACCGCGCCGGTGTCCTGCGGCCGGAGGGCGTCGGTGTCGGGCCCCAGCTCGGTGACTGCCGTCCGCGCCGGTCCCTCCTTCGCCGGCACGCAGAACGCGACGGCCTGGTGCCAGCGCAGCGGGTCGCGCGCCGACGGGGCCTCGTAGGCGACGGCGACGGCGTCGTTGGGGAGCGCGACCCGCAGCCCCCCGCGCGCGGTCACGACGCTGTTCGGGCCGCGCTGGGCGGGCTCGTCCGGGCGCCGGGCGAACCCGGCCAGCGCGCCGGGCACCCCGGCCGTCCAGGTGGAGCCGGGCAGCGCCAGGTGCTCCTCGACGAGCACGCGCACCGGGCGCAGCGCCGGGTCCGGCGGGTCAGCGGGATCGGCCATCCGCGCAGCGTCGCACGGCGTGGCCCCGGCGGACGGCTCAGGACGAGACGATCCGCTCCGCACCGCTGTGGGCGGTCAGGGTGTCCCCGCGCAGGAACCGCACGAGCGTGAGGCCGGGGTCCTCGGCGGGCTCGAGGGGCTCCTCCGCCGCCGAGCGTGTGGACGGCCTCGCGGGCGCCCCCCTCGGAGGTGCGGACGACCGCACGCTCGCCACGCTCCTCACACCGGTCATCGGAGGCGTCGTCCGGTCTCGCTGCAGGAGTACCCGCCCAGTGCCTCCACACCCGTGCGGAACGTCTCGTCGGCGAGCAGCGCCCAGAGCGGCGCGAGCAGCGGCTCGTCGAGCGTGCGGGCTCGCAGCACCAGGTCGTAGGGCTCGCGGGCGACGGGGACGAAGTCGAGCCCGAAGGCGCGCGCGGCGGCGAGGACGCCCATCCCCGCGTCGGCCCGGCCTGCCGCGACGGCCGCGGCGACAGCGAGGTGGGTGTGCTCCTCGCGGGCGTAGCCGGGGACGTCCGCGGGGTCGAGGTCGCGGCGGGCGAGCTCGTGGTCGAGCAGGACGCGGGTGCCCGCGCCGCGCTGGCGGTTGACGTAGCGCAGGCCGGGCCGCACCAGGTCGGCGACGCCGGTCAGCCCCTGCGGGTTGCCGGGCGCCACGATGAGGCCCTGGTCGCGGTGCACCAGCCGGACGACGGCGACGTCGCCGCCCGCGCCCAGCAGCCGGTCGACGTAGGGCAGCGTGTACTCCCCGGTGGCCGGGTCGAGCAGGTGCGAGCCGGCCAGGTGGCACAGCCCGTCGCGCAGCGCGACCAGCCCGCCCAGCGACCCGACGTGGGACGAGGCGAGCGTCACGAGCGGGTCGTCGGCCCGCAGCGCGGACGCCGCCACGTCGAGGACGAGGTCGTGCGACCCGATCGCGACGATCGTGCGGCCGATCTCGCCGAGCCCGCGCAGCAGCTCCACCCGCACGCGCTCCCCGGCGTGATGGCCCTCCACCCCGGCCGGGACGACCAGCAGCCCGTCCGCGCGCACCAGCGAGGTCAGCACGCCCGCCCCGCGCGGCAGCGGGGTGGCGACGACGTCGTCGTCGACGCGGCCGAGCCGGACCCGCACCCAGTCGTCGGTGCCGAGGGCGGAGGGCAGCTTGCGGGCCAACCGGGCCGTGGTCGCGGGCCGCTCGCGCGGGGCCGCGCCCTCCAGCCCGGCCAGCAGCGGCGCGGCGAAGATCTCGAAGGTGAGCGCGGCGGAGACGGGGTAGCCGGGCGCGCCGAGCACCGGGGTGCCGGTGCCGTCCGGTCCGGTCACGGTGCCGAGCACGACGGGGTGGCCCGGCTTCACCGCGACGCCGTGCACGGCGAGGGTGCCCGCGGCGGCGACGACGTCGGCCGTGTGGTCGTCGCGGCCCGCGCTCGACCCGGCGACGAGCACGACGAGGTCGGCGTCGGCGGCGGCCTCGCGCAGCGCCGCGGTGAGGACCTCGGGGTCGTCGGGCAGGATCGCGGTCGCGCGGGCGGTGCAGCCCAGCTCCCTGGCCTGCGCGACGAGCATCAGCGAGTTGGTGTCGAGGATCTCGCCGGGGCCGGGCTCCGTGCCCACGGGCACGATCTCGTCCCCGGTGGGCACCACGACGACGCGGGGCGGCCGGCGCACCAGCAGCTCGACGGCCCCGGCCGCCGCGCACGCGGCCACGTCGACCGGCCGCAGCCGGTGCCCCTGGGGCAGGAGCAGCTCGGTGGCGCTGACGTCCTCGCCGATCGAGCGCACGTGGTGGTACGGGGCGACGGCGGCGCGCAGCTCGGCCTTCCCGTCCGCGTGGTGCACGTGCTCGCGCATGACGACCGCGTCGTAGCCCTCGGGCAGCGGGTCCCCGGTGTCGACGACGGCGAAGTCGTCGAGCAGCACCGGCGTGGTCTCGGCGGCGCCGACGGTGGCGGCCGCGCGCACCGCGATGCCGTCCATCCCGGCGGAGTCGAACGCGGGGGAGGACCGCCGCGCCCAGACCGGTTCCGCGGTGACCCGGCCCACCGCGTCGGCCACCGGTACTCGCTCGGCGGGCACCCGGTCCGGGCAGCCCGCCGCCACGCGGGCGGCGGCCCAGGCGGACCGGGCCTGCTCGGCGGGGACGTCGGAGACGAACGGGCTCGCGGGGACCACCCGCCGACGGTAGCCCGGCGCGGTCCGGCCCCGGTCATCGGCGCCGGATCAGCCCCCGGGCGGACGCGCGGGGCACCGCGACGCGGCTAGCGTGCGGCGGGTGCGCGGGTGGTGGCGACAACCGGGTTGGGCGTGGCCCGCGCGCGTCCGCGGCGCGGCCGACCCGCTGCTCGCCCTCGCCGTCGCGGTGCTGGGTCTCGCCCAGCTCGCCGCCGACCGGGGCCCCTCCCGGCCCGCCGACCTGCTCGGCGCCGCCCTGCTGGTGCTGCTGTGCGCGCCGCTCGCGGTGCGCGGGCGGCACCCGCGCGCCGCGCTGACCGCCCTGCTGGCGGCGGTGCTGCCCTACGTCCTGCTCGGCTACCCGCAGGCGCCGCTCGGGCCGCCGCTGGTCGTCGGGGTCTACACGGTCGGCACCCGGCACGGGCCGCGCGCCTCGGCCGGCGTGCTGGCCCTCGTCGTCGCCGCGCTGGGCGTCGCGTTCGCCGTCGACCCCGGCCGGCCCGGCGCCGTCGACCTCGTCGTCACCCTGGTGTCGGTGGCGGCGGCGTGGGGCGTCGGGGCCGGGGTCCGGCTGCGCCGCACCCAGCTGGAGCTGGTCGAGGAGCGCGCCGCGCTGCGCGAGCAGGCCCGGCTGGACGCCGCAGCGCGGGCCGTCGCCCAGGAGCGGCTGCGGATCGCCCGGGAGCTGCACGACGTCGTCGCGCACAGCATGAGCGTCGTGGCCGTGCAGTCGGCGATGGCGTCACAGGTGCTCGCGACCCGCCCGCGGCTGGCCGCGGACGCCCTGGCCGCGATCTCCGCGACCAGCCGCGACGCGCTCGGCGAGCTGCGCAGGGTGCTCGGCGTGCTGCGCTCCCCGGACGACGACCCGGAGGGCCTCGCCCCGGTCGCGGGCCTCGCCGACCTGCCCGCGCTCGCCGACCGCGTCCGCGACGCCGGGGTGCCGGTCGAGCTGGCCGTCACCGGCGACGCGGCGGGCGTCCCGGCGGGCGCGGGGCTCAGCGCCTACCGGATCGTCCAGGAGGCGCTGACCAACGCGGTCCGGCACGCCGGCCCCGGCGCCCGGGCGCGGGTCGAGGTCGGCTGCGGGCCCGCGGGCGTCGACGTGCTCGTCACCGACGACGGGGGCGGGGTCCCGCTCCCCGGCCCCGCGGGCTCCGGGCGCGGGCTGGTCGGGATGCGCGAGCGGGTGGACGTGTTCGGCGGCGACCTCGAGGCCGGGCCGGTCGACGGCGGCGGGTGGCGGGTCGCGGCCCGGCTGCGGTTCGGCGGCGGGCCGTGATCCGCGTCGTCGTCGCCGACGACCAGGCGCTCGTGCGCGGCGGGCTCGCGGTGCTCCTCGACGCCGCCGAGGACGTCACGGTCGTCGGGGAGGCCCCCGACGGCGCCGCCGCCGTGGAGATCGCGGCCCGGCTGCGCCCCGACGTCGTGCTCATGGACATCCGGATGCCGGTGCTCGACGGCATCGCCGCCACCCGGCGCATCGCCGAGCGGGACCCGGCCGTGCGCGTGCTCGTCCTGACGACGTTCGACGTCGACGCGCACGTGTACGACGCGCTGCGTGCCGGGGCCAGCGGCTTCCTGCTCAAGGACGCGCTCCCCGAGGACCTGGTCGCCGCCGTGCGGGTCGTCGCGGCGGGGGAGGCGCTGCTCGCGCCGCGGGCCACCCGCCTGCTGGTGGAGCAGTTCGTCGCCCGCCCCGAGCCGGGTGCGGCGCCGCCCGCCGCGCTCGCCGGGCTGACCGGGCGGGAGCGGGAGGTGCTGACGCTGATCGCGACGGGGCTGTCCAACGCCGAGATCACCCGGCGGCTGGTCGTCAGCCCGGCGACGACGAAGACCCACGTCAGCCACCTGCTGGCCAAGCTCGGGGCCCGGGACCGGGCCCAGCTCGTCGTGGCGGCCTACACCTCCGGGCTGATGGGTCGGACCGGGGGCTGACCGCCCGGATCGGCGCCCGGTCCGACGCGGGCGACCGGTCCCCGCGCGCACCCTCTGGGGCCATGACCACTCTCTCCGACACCCCGTCCCGCACCGGCGTGCGGGCCCTCGCCGCCCGCCACCCGGTCACCGCCTACCTCGTGGCCTCCTTCGTGCTGGGCTGGGCGTTCCTGCTGCCGCCCGCCCTGCTCGGCTCCGACCTGCTGCAGCTGATGATCCTGCCCACGGCCGTCCTCGCCCAGTTCGGCGTCGCGCTGGCCGTCACCGCGCTCGGCTCGGGCCGCGCCGGTGTGCGCGCGCTGCTGGGCCGCACGTTCCGGTGGCGCGCCCGTCCGGTCTGGTACGCCGTCGCGGTGCTCGCCCTGCCGGTGCTCGGCGTGCTGGGGGCCACCGCCGTGCTCGGCCCGCACGTCCCGGCGGTCGTGCTCGCCCGGCCCGACGCGGTGCTGCCGTTCCTCACCGGGCTCGGGCTGGTGCTGCTGGTCAACCTGTGGGAGGAGACCGGCTGGACCGCGTTCGTGCAGGACCGGCTCGCGGCCCGGCACGGGGCGCCGGGCGCCGCCGCGGTGACCGGCGTGCTCTTCGCGCTCTACCACCTGCCGCTGCAGCTGGGCGGGTCACCGGCCGACCTGGCGACGAACATGGCCCTGCTGCTGGCGGTCGCCGTCCCGTTCCGGGTCGTCGCGGGCCGGCTCTACGCGGCCACCGGCGCGGTGCCCGTGGTGGCGCTGTTCCACGCCTCGTTCAACGTCGCGACCTCGTCGGTGCTGTTCGCCGCGATCGTCCCCGGCGTCGGGGCGCTCGGGGTCACGATCGCCGCCCTCGTCGCCGCGGCCGCCGTCCTCACGGCGGTGGTGCGGCGCCGCTAGCTAGCGGTGCAGCACGACCTCGACCTCGGTGCCCGCGGCCAGCCCGGTCGCGGGCTCCGGCACGACCACGTGGCCGTCGGCGCGGGTGAGCACCGACAGCAGCGCCGACGGCCCGAACACCGGGTGGGCGGCACCGCCGTCGAGCACCACCTGCACGACGTCGAGCCGGCCCGCGGCCGAGGGCAGGTCGCGGGCGAGCCGGGCCCGCGTGGACGGCTCCGGCGGCGGCCGCTCGCACCCGGCCAGGCGCCACACCAACGGCCCGCCGACCAGCCCGAACACCACCAGCGCCGAGAGCGGGTTGCCGGGCAGCCCGACGACCGGCACGCCCCCGCAGTCCGCCAGCAGGGTGGGCTTCCCCGGCTTGACGGCGAGCCCGTGGCAGAACACGTCGCCGAGGGCGGCGACCGCGCCCGCCGTCTCGTCCCGGGCGCCGACCGAACTGCCTGCGGAGACGACGACGAGGTCGGCCCGGGGCAGGACGGCCCGCAGCGCGGCCTCCAGGGCGCCCGGCTCGTCGGAGACGATGCCGGCGACCTCCGGGTCGCCCCCGGCGTCGGCGACGAGCGCGGCCAGCGCCGAGGCGGTCGCGTCGCGGACCTGGCCGGGGCCGAGCTCGACGGTGTCCGGCGGGACGACCTCGTCACCGGTGGAGAGGATCACGACCCGCGGGCGGGCGTGCACGTCCACCGCCGTGACCCCGGCGGCGGCGAGCAGCCCCAGGTCGGGGGCCCGCAGCGGCCGCCCGGCCGGCACCAGGCCGCCGCCCGCGGCCACGTCCTCGTCGGCGCGCACCAGGCCCGCGCCCGGCGCGACGGGGCGGGTCACCTCGATCGTGCCGGGCATCGTCTCGGCCGTGTGCTCCACCATGACGACGGCGTCGGCGCCCTCGGGGAGCACGCCGCCGGTGGGCACCGCGACGGCGCCGCCCGCGGGCACCCGCACGTCCGGGGCGCGCCCCATCCGCACGGCCCCCGCCAGGTCGAGGTAGGCCGGCAGCCCGTCGGACGCGCCGTAGGTGTCGGCGGCGCGCACGGCGAACCCGTCCACGGTCGCCTTGGCGAACCCGGGCAGCGCGGCCGGGGAGCGCACCGCGGCCGCGGGGACCCGGTGCCGGGCGGCGTGCAGCGCCACCCGCTCCACGGCGGTCCGGCGGGCGGGCCGGAACCCGGCGAGCGCCTCGGCCACGGTGAGGGCGGTGAAGAACTCGCGCCCGCTCACCGGGCGGCCGGGGGTGGCAGGAAGGCCACCTTCCTGCAACGACGTTGCGTGAAGGTGGCCTTGCTGCAACGCGGGGGGAGGGGCCTCACCGGTCGGGTTGCCCGGTCGCGCCGCCGGGGCGGGGCTGGTCGCGGGCCGCCGCGCCGCCCTTGGCCAGGCCCAGCACGCTCACCACGGGGCCCAGGGCGACCTGGCCCAGGCCGCAGATGCTCGTCTTGCGCATGGCCTCCTCGAGCTCGAGGATCCGGGCCCGCTCCGGCTCGCTCAGCTCCGAGCGGCCGGCCAGCATCTCGTGCGCCTTCGTCGAGCCGACCCGGCAGGGCACGCACTTGCCGCAGGACTCGTCGCGGAAGAAGCGCAGCACGTTGGTGGACGCGGCCAGCAGGTCGGTGCCCTCGGCGAGGACGACGAGCGCGCCGGACCCGAGCATGGTGCCTGCCTCCGCGGCGGTGCCGAAGTCCAGGCGCAGGTCCAGCGCGTCGGGCCCGACGAAGTTCGACGACGCCCCGCCCGGCTGCACGGCCCCGACCCGGCGCCCCCCGCTGACCCCGCCGGCCAGCTCGATGAGCTCCCCGACCGTCGTGCCCATGGGGACGCAGTACACGTCCGGGCGCTCGACGTGCCCGGAGACGGCGAAGAACTTCCAGCCGACGGACTCGCCCGCGCCCTGCTCGCGCCACCACGGCGCGCCGCGGCGCACGATGACGGGGACGTCGGCGAACGTCTCCACCGAGTTCATCAGCGTGGGCCGCCCGTGCAGCCCGTAGGTGCCGGGGAACGGGGGCTTGTTGCGCGGCTCGCCGCGGTGGCCCTCCATGCACTCCAGCAGCGCGGTCTCCTCGCCCAGGATGTAGCCGCCGGGGGAGACGAACACGTCGACCTGCCGGCCGGGGCCGACGAGCCCGGCGGCGCGCAGGGCGTCGATCTCCGCGCGGAGCACCCGCTCCTCGGGCCCGTACTCGTGGCGGAGGAAGACCCACCCCTCCTGCGCGTCGATCACCTCCATGGCCAGCAGCAGGCCCTCCAGCACCAGGTGCGGCTGGGTGGCGAGGATCTGCCGGTCCTTGAACGTGCCGGGCTCGGACTCGTCGGCGTTGCAGATCACGTACTTCGGGGAGCCCTCCGCGGCGCGGACCAGGTCCCACTTCTGGCCGGTCGGGAAGCCCGCCCCGCCCATGCCCCGCAGCCCGGAGTCCTTCAGCGCCGCGACGACGGCGTCCGCGCCGATCCCGCCCTCGCGCACCTCCCGCAGCACGCCGTAGCGCTCCCCGACCCCGGACCCGGCCGGGTAGGGGTCGTTGGGCCACGGCTCGTCGCGCAACCGGGCCGGGGCCTCGCCGACCCCGCCGTCGCGGGCGGCCGCCACCAGGTCCTCGACGTCGGACAGCGGCGCGGGCCGCTCGTTCACCGCGACCGCGGGCGCGACGTCGCAGCGCCCCAGGCAGGAGACCTCGACCAGCTCGACGTCCGGGTCGTCGCCGTGGCGCTCGCGCAGCGCGGCGATCCGCTCGTCGGCGCCCTGCAGCCAGCAGGGCAGGTCGTGGCAGGCGTGCAGCGCCACCGCGGGGGGCGGCGACGTGCGGAAGTGCGGGTAGAACGAGACCAGGCCCTCGATCTCGTAGCGCGGGCGCCGGGCCTCGCGGGCCAGCTCCTCCAGCTCCTCGCGCGGCAGCCAGCCCAGCCGCGCCTGGATCGCGTTGAGCGCGGGGATGAGCGACGGGCCGGGGAACTTCCCGGCCCGCGCCTCCACGCCCGGCACGCGTCGCGCGCGCACCTCACCGGCGCGGTCGGTCACCTCGGTCATGCTGCGGCCTCCGGCCTCGTGCGTGCGTGTCGGGATCGGGCGACCGGGGCGGGCCCGCGCCTCACAGGGCCTCCACCTGCACCGCGCAGAACTTGAACTCGGGGATCTTGCCGAACGGGTCGACCTCGTCGATCGTCAGCAGGTTCGCCGCGGCCTCGCGGAAGTGGAACGGGATGAACACGTTGCCGAGCTGCTCGCGGTGGCTGATCCGCACGGCCAGCTCGATCTGCCCGCGCCGCGACCGGGTGCGGACCCGCTGCCCGTGCGCCAGCCCGCGCTCCGCGGCGTCCTTGGGGTGCATGTAGACCTCGGCGATCGGCGAGATCGCGTCGAGGGCGTAGGAGCGGCGGGTCATCGAGCCGGTGTGCCAGTGCTCCAGCAGCCGGCCGGTGTTGAGCACCAGCGGGTACTCCGCGTCCGGCAGCTCCTTGGGCGGCAGCCACTGCGCCGGCACGAGGTGCGCGAGGCCGTCGTCGGTGTTGAAGCGCTCGACGAACATCACGACCGTGCCGTCGGTGTGCTCGGGGTCGGCGTTCGGGTAGAGCTTGCCCGTGGACCCGAGGTTGCCGTGCGAGAGGTTCGCGTAGGACGGCATGAGCGCGACCATCTCGTCGAACACCTCCGCCGGGGAGCCGTAGCTCCACGGCAGCCCGACCCGCTGCGCGATGTCCTGCACGATCTCCCAGTCCGGGCGGGCCTGCCCCGGCGCGTCGAGGACCTTGCGGCCGAGCTGCACCCGGCGGTCGGTGTTGGTGTAGGTGCCGTCCTTCTCCAGGTAGGAGGTGGCCGGCAGGATCACGTCGGCGAACTCGGCGGTCTCGGTGAGGAAGATGTCCTGCACCACGAGGAAGTCCAGGGCGGACAGCGCCTTGCGCACCTTGTTGATGTTGGGGTCGGACAGGAACGGGTTCTCCCCGAGCATGTACATGCCGCGGACGCCGTCCGGCCGCAGGACGCTGGAGATGATCTCGGTGACGGTGAGCCCGCGGTGCGGGTTCAGCGGGGTGCCCCAGGCCTGCTCGAACCGCGCCTGCGTCGCCTCGCGGTCGACGCCCTGGTAGTCGGGGTAGAACATCGGGATCAGCCCGGCGTCCGAGGCGCCCTGCACGTTGTTCTGCCCGCGCAGCGGGTGCAGGCCGGTGCCCGGCCGCCCGACGTTGCCGGTGATCGAGCACAGCGCGATGAGGCAGCGGGCGTTGTCGGTGCCGGTGGTGTGCTGGGAGATCCCCATGCCCCAGTAGACGACCCCGGCGCCCGCCTCGCCCCAGGTGCGGGCCACCTCGCGGATGGTGTCGGCGTCGACCCCGGTGATCTGCGCGGCGCGCTCGGGCGGGTAGTCCGCGACGGTGCGGGCGAGCTCGTCGTAGTTCGAGGTGCGGGCCGCGACGAACTCCCGGTCGACGTGCCCGAGCCGGATGACCTCGTGCATGACCGCGTTGTAGAACGCGACGTCGGTGCCCGGCTTGAGCTGCACGTGGATGTCGGCGTGCTCGGCCACGGTGGACGCCCGCGGGTCCACGTAGATGATCTTCGTGCCGCGCCGGCGGGCCTGCTTGAAGAAGCTGGACGCGACGGGGTGGTTCGCCGTCGGGTTCGAGCCGGTGATGATCACGACGTCGGCGTTGACGACGTCGCCGTAGGTGGTGGACACCGCGCCCGACCCGACGCCCTCGAACAGCGCCGCCACCGACGAGGCGTGGCACAGCCGCGTGCAGTGGTCGACGTTGTTGGTGCCGAAGCCGGTGCGGATGAGCTTCTGGAAGAGGTAGGCCTCCTCGTTGGAGCACTTCGCCGAGCCGAACCCGGCGATCGCCTCCGGCCCGCCCTCGGCGTGGATTTCGCGCAGCCGGCGGGCGACGAGGTCGAGCGCCTCCTCCCAGCTGGCCTCGCGGAAGTGCGGGAGCACCTCGTCGTAGTCGACCAGGCCGCCGGGCTTGCGGCTGCCGCCGCGCTTGTCGCCGGGCTGCCGGCTGCGGTCCCCGCCGTCGCCGCCGCGGCCGCGGTCGTTGTCCGTGGCCTGGTGCCCGGTGCCCTCGCCGCGGACGTCGGCCGACAGCGGGCCCTTCGGGTAGGCGGCGTCGACCCGGATGAGCGGCACCGTCAGCCGCTGCGGCGAGGCCGCGTAGTCCCAGCCGTAGCGGCCCTTCACGCACAGCCGGCTCTGCGACCCGGGCTGGTCGCGGCCCTCGGCGAAGGAGATCGCGTTGGCCGCGCGGTCGACGTGGTAGGTCAGCGCGCAGCCGACCCCGCAGTACGGGCACACGGAGTCGACGGCCTCGAGCTCCGCGCGGGGCCGGATCGCGATGTCGCGGATCGACTTGTTCGTCAGCGCGCCGGTGGGGCAGGCCTGCACGCACTCGCCGCAGGTGACGCAGGACGAGGCGCCCATCGGGTCGTCCAGGTCGAACGCGATGCGCGTGGCGTAGCCCTTGCCGGAGCGGCCGATGACGTCGTTGCCCTGGATGTCGTCGCAGGCCCGGACGCAGCGGTCGCAGAGGATGCAGGCGTCGTGGTCGACGGCGATGACCGGGTTGGAGCGGTCGGTGCCCCGCCCGGACCCGCACGGCAGGTCGGTGGTCTCCCGCGCCACCCCGAAGCCGTCGGCGAGGTCGAGCAGCAGGTTGTCCGCGGTGGTGGTCGCCTTCGGGTCCCGCGCGCGCGGCGGCTGGTCCGCGACCAGCAGCTCGGTGAGCACCCGGCGGCTGCGCCGCAGCTCCTCGGTGTCGGTGCGCACCTCCATGCCGTCCTCGCACGGGCGCACGCACGCGGCGGCGAACGCCCGGCCGCCGGTGTCCACCACGCACATCCGGCACACCCCGACCGGGTCGTAGCGCTCGTCGTGGCACAGCACCGGGACCTCGACACCGGCCGCCCTCGCCGCGTCGAGGATCGTCGAGCCCTCGGCCACGGTGACCTCGCGGCCGTCGATCGTGGCGGTGACGGTGGCCGTGCGGGCGGCCGGCTGGTCCTGCACTGCGGTCACGGTTCCCCCGATCGACGACGACGCCAGCACAGTAGTTGATGACGCCGCCGCCGGCGGGTCATCGTCCCGGGACCGGCCCCACGGCGAGGTCGGCCAGCGCCGCGGCGGGCGGGCGCCCCTCGGCGTCCAGGCCGCGGGCGGTGTAGTAGCCGGCGACCATGCCGCGCAGCCGCTCCTCGGTGAGCACCGCCGCGCGCCCGGAGGCGAGCTCGAGCGGGGTGTCGAGCATCCGCCGCGGCAGGGTGTCGTCCGCGGCGGTGGCGCCGCGGCGCAGGTTGAACACCCGCTTGGCCAGCACGATCCGGCGGGCGGTGGCGTGCAGCTCCGCGGCGTCGACGGTCCAGCCGGTGACCGCGGCCAGCAGCGC
Source organism: Pseudonocardiales bacterium (assembly GCA_026393175.1). GTDB lineage: Bacteria > Actinomycetota > Actinomycetes > Mycobacteriales > Pseudonocardiaceae > Pseudonocardia. The sequence continues at coordinate 1,672 of JAPLAT010000544.1, read as the reverse complement.
CGCCCACTCGGCGAACGGGTCGGTGAACACCCCGCGCAGGAACTTGCACAGGATCATCGAGTCCATCACCGCGGCCCGGTCCTCGGTGCCCACCGCGGCCGCGACGTGCGCGTCGCCGCCCGCCAGCCGGTCGTGCTCGCCGGAGAGGTCGGCCTCGTAGGCCCCGGAGCGGTTGTGGTCTGCGCCGCGCGAGTTCACCGCCAGGCCCAGCGCCATCGCCTGCAGCGTGCGCGGCTCGTACCCGGGCAGCTCCAGCCCCTTCACCTGCGGCGCGAAGTCGATCGACCCCTGCCCCACGACCCCGGCCGCGGCCCGCGAGCCGAGCGCGAGCAGCTCGCCGACCCCGGTGCGGGTGCCGATCTCGTCCAGCGCCCGCAGCAGCGCGGCGCCGTCGCCGAAGCGCAGCCACGGCGCGTCGTACCCGGCCCCGGCGAGCAGGCCGCGTTCGGCGCACTCCATCGCCCAGGCGATCGTGCCGCCCGCGGAGATCGTGTCCAGCCCGAGCTCGTCGCAGCGGGCGGACGCGGCGAACACGTCGTCGGGGTCGGACACCCCGCACAGCGGGCCGAGCGCGAAGACGTTCTCGTACTCCATGCGCTGGCTGCCCCCGCCCTTGCGGGAGTAGATGTGCTCGCAGCCGATCGAGCAGGACGCGCAGCTGTTGCGGGCGACGCCGCGCAGCTCGTGGAGCTCCTCGGCGGCCAGGCGGGGCGCGCCCTCGAACGTCGCCGCCGTGAAGTTGCGCGTCGGCAGCGTGGAGACGGCGTTGAAGGCGAGCAGGTTCGCGAGCGTGCCCAGCTCGCGGTACTTCGCCGTGGCCGGGCCGAAGCTGCGCGCCCGCAGGTCCTTCGCCGCGGCGAGGACGGCGGCGGTGTCGGCGACGGCCGCCCGCGTGCCCGCCCTGACCAGGACGGCCTTGACGTTCTTCGCCCCCAGCACGGCGCCCAGCCCGCCGCGCCCGGCGTGCCGGCCGTCGTGGCTGACGGTGGCGTAGCGGACGCCGCGCTCCCCGGCGGGCCCGATCGCCGCGGTGCTCCAGCCGCGGCCGAACCGCTCCCGGCAGGCGGCCTCGGCGTCCGCGGCGGAGGCCCCGGCGAGCTCGGGCACCGGCTCGACGCGCACGCCGTCCGCGTCGACCAGCACCGCGGAGAGCCGCTCCGCCCGCCCGCGCAGCACGATCGCGTCGTGCCCGGTGAGCTTGCCGGCGATGGCGAAGCGGCTCGACGCCAGCGCGTCGGTGAGCAGCCCGGTCAGCGGCGAGGTCGCGACGACGGCGAACTTCGCGCTCGTCGTGAGCGGGGTGCCGACCAGCGGGGAGAACACGAACGCCAGCGGAGCGGCCGGGTCGAGCGGGTCGACGCGGTCGGGGGAGAGCCGGTGCAGCAGCCAGGTGCCCAGCCCGACCCCGCCGAGGTAGGCGCGCAGCACCGCGTCGTCGAGCGCCAGCGGCTCCGCCGTCGCGCTGCCGACGTCCACGACGAGGGCCTTCCCGAAGTACCCGCCCGGCGCCATGCCCCGAGACTAGGCCGCACTACCCGCCCGCGTCGGCCGAGAGGAAGGCGACCGTGTCGCCCGCGACGAGGGGGAGCTCCGGGTCGCGGGTGATCCGGTCGCCGTCGAGGGCGGCCACGACGTGGCGGTCGAGCGCCAGCCCGACGGCGGCGGCCGCGGC
>JAPLAT010000509.1 GCA_026393175.1 Pseudonocardiales bacterium | reverse complement strand
TCGGTGCCGCCCGCGGTGACGGCGACGCCGCCGGTGTCGGTGCGGTAGGGCGGCGCGCCGGGCCGGAAGCGCCGGTCGACCCGCGGCCGGAACACCCGCACCGGCCCGAACTCGGGCTCCAGAGCCCGGGCGAGCGCGCGGGTGGGGGCGAGTACCGCCGCGGCGTGACGGTCGCGGATCCGGGCGAAGTGCTCCGGGGTGTTGTCCTCGCCGAGGGCGGCGAGCAAGGCCGGCGCGTCCGGGGGCCAGCCGAGGACCGGGGCGGGGTCGGGCGGTCCGGCGGTCCGCGGGACGGTGGTCGCCGGGGCTGCGGTCGGCGGGTCGGCGGCCGGCGGGTCGGCGGCCGGCACGGCGGCGGTCGTGGACAGGGCTGGATTCGTCATGGCGCCTTGGACGGAACCGCCCGCGATCCGGTTCCACAGCAGGCGCACAGGTTCCCCCCATCGCCTCCACAGCCGCGCGCGCGACGCTCCGTAGCATGACCGCCGTGAGGGACCAGTCGGCGCTGCGCCGGGCCGACGGGAGCGCGCTGCGGGTGCTCGTCGTCGACGACGAGTCGTCGCTGTCGGACCTGCTGTCGATGGCCCTGCGCTACGAGGGCTGGGAGGTGCGCACGGCGGCCGACGGGTCCTCGGCGGTGCGCGCGGCCCGGGAGTTCCGGCCCGACGTCGTCGTCCTGGACGTCATGCTCCCCGACTTCGACGGCCTGGAGGTACTGCGCCGGATGCGCGCGGAGACCCCCGACGTGCCGGTGCTGTTCCTCACCGCGCGCGACGCCGTCGAGGACCGGGTCGCGGGCCTGACCGCGGGCGGCGACGACTACGTCACGAAGCCGTTCAGCCTGGAGGAGCTCGTCGCACGGCTGCGCGGGCTGCTGCGCCGCTCCGGCCTGACGGCGGCGCGGCAGGGCAGCGAGCTCGTCGTCGGGGACCTCGTGCTCGACGAGGACAGCCACGAGGTCCGCCGCGGTGACGATCTCGTGGAGCTCACGGCCACCGAGTTCGAGCTGCTGCGCTACCTCATGCGCAACCCGAGGCGGGTGCTGTCGAAGGCCCAGATCCTGGACCGGGTGTGGAACTACGACTTCGGCGGGCAGTCCAACGTCGTCGAGCTCTACGTCTCCTACCTGCGCAAGAAGATCGACGCCGGCCGCTCCCCCATGATCCACACGGTGCGCGGGGCGGGCTACGTCCTCAAACCCGCGGGGTGAGCGTGCGGGGCACCCTGCGGGCGCGGCTCGTCGCGACGGTCCTGCTGCTGCTGGCCGTCGCGGGCGCGCTGATCGGCGTCGTCACGACGCTGGCGCTGCAGCGGGGCCTCATCGGCCAGCTCGACGACAACCTCCGCGAGGCGGACCGCATCACGCGCAGCCTGCCCCCGCCGAGCGACCCCGGTTCCCACGCCGGGGTCGCCCCCGGGCCGGGCGCGATCCCGTTCGGGCCGGGCCTGGGACTGGGCGTGCTGGTCGCCGTCGTCGACGACGGGCAGCTCGTCAACGCCGCCGTGCTCGGTCGCGACGCCGAGTCCCGGGCCGTCCCCGCCGAGGCGACGGCCGTCCTGCTCGGCATCCCGCCGGGTGCGCCGCCGCGCAGCGCCGAGCTCGGCGACCTGGGCGCCTACCGGCTGATCGCCACGGAGCGACCGGGCGCCGACGGCACCCCGGTGACGGTCGTGACCGGCCAGTCCGAGCAGGAGGTGCAGGAGACGATCTCCGGTCTGGTGGTGGTCGAGGTCGTCGCGGTGGCGGTCGCGCTGCTCGGCGCGGGGGTCGCCGGCGCGGTGGCCGTGCGCCGCGAGCTGCGGCCGCTGGAGGAGATGGCGGCGACGGCGTCGCGGGTGAGCGCGCTGCCGCTGGCCAGCGGGCAGGTGGAGCTGGCCGAGCGGGTGCCGGTCGCGGACCCGCGCAGCGAGGTGGGCCAGGTCGGCACGGCACTGAACCGGATGCTCGACCACGTCGGCTCGGCCCTGGAGGAGCGGCACGCGAGCGAGGTGCGGCTGCGCCAGTTCGTCGCCGACGCCAGCCACGAGCTGCGGACCCCGCTGGCCGCGATCCGCGGGTACGCCGAGCTGTCGCGGCGCGGCGCGGTGCCCGACGAGACGGCGTACTCGCTGCGGCGCATCTCGTCCTCGGCGGAGCGGATGAGCACGCTCGTCGAGGACCTGCTGCTGCTCGCCCGCCTCGACGCGGGGCGGCCGCTGGAGCGCGGCGAGGTCGACCTGACGCGGCTCGTCGTCGACGCGGTGAGCGACGCGCACGTCGCCGGGCCGGGCCACCGCTTCGAGCTCGACCTGCCCGACGAGCCGGTGACCGCGCCGGGCGACGCGTCCCGGCTCGCGCAGGTGCTGGGCAACCTGCTGGCCAACGCGCGGACGCACACCCCGCCGGGAACGCACGTCCGCGTCGGGCTGGCGCGGGCACCGGGGCAGGTCCGGCTGGAGGTCGCCGACGACGGCCCGGGCATCGCCCCCGACCTCGTGCCGCGGATCTTCGAGCGGTTCGCCCGCGGGTCGGAGTCGCGCTCCCGCGAGCACGGCAGCACCGGGCTGGGCCTGGCGATCGTCCAGGCCGTGGTGGCGGCGCACGGCGGCACCGTGGACGTGACGAGCCGCCCGGGCCGCACCGCGTTCACCGTCACCCTGCCCGCCCGCGCGCCCGGGTGAGGACCCCGCCGCGCGGACCCGGTCGGCGCACAGCGGGCGCACAGCCGCGGCACACGGGCGGGACAGCCCCGGCCGACACGGTGGTCCCATGTCCGTCGACACCGATCCCCGACCCACGCCGGCCGCGCCGCGCACCGGACCCGTCCTCGACGTGGTCGTACCGGTGCACGACGAGGAGACCGACCTCGAACCGTGCGTGCGCCGCCTGCACGCCCACCTGACGGGATTGCCCTACTCGTTCCGCATCACGATCGCGGACAACGCGAGCACCGACGCCACCCCCGTCATCGCCGCGCGGCTGGCCGCGGAGCTGCCCGGGGTGACGTCGCTGCGACTGGCGGAGAAGGGCCGGGGGCGCGCGTTGCGGGCGGCCTGGTCGGCGTCGGACGCGGCCGTGCTCGCCTACTGCGACGTGGACCTGTCCACCGACCTCGCCGCCCTGCTCCCGCTCGTCGCGCCGCTGGTCTCCGGGCACTCGGAGCTCGCGATCGGCACCCGGCTCGGGCGCGGGTCGCGCGTGGTGCGCGGGCCCCGCCGCGAGTTCGTCTCCCGCTCCTACAACCTCATCCTGCGCGGCACCCTCGCCGCCCGGTTCACCGACGCCCAGTGCGGGTTCAAGGCCGTCCGCGCCGACGTCGCGCAGCGGCTGCTGCCGCTCGTGGAGGACACCGGCTGGTTCTTCGACACCTAGCTGCTGGTGCTCGCCGAGCGGGCGGGCATGCGGATCCACGAGGTGCCGGTGGACTGGGTGGACGACCCGGACAGCTCGGTCGACGTCCTGCGCACCGCCGTCGAGGACCTGCGCGGCATCGCCCGGCTGGGCCGGGCGTTCGCCACCGGGGCGCTCCCCCTGGCCGACGTCCGCGCGCAGTTCGGGCGCGGGCCGCTCGCCGCGCCGGACCCGGCCGGGGTGCCCCGCGGCATGACCGGGCAGGCCGTGCGGTTCGCCGCCGTCGGCGTCGCGAGCACGCTGGCCTACCTGCTGCTCTACTCGCTGCTGCGCGGCGCGCTGGGCCCGTTCGGGGCGAACCTCGTCGCGCTCGTCCTCACCGCGGTGGCCAACACCGCCGCCAACCGGCGCCTGACCTTCGGCATCCGCGGCACCGCGGGCGCCGCCACCCACCAGGTCCAGGGCCTGATCGTGTTCGCGCTCGGGCTGGCGCTGACCACCGGCGCGCTCGCCGTGCTCCCGGCAGGCGCCGGGCACCTCGTCGAGCTGGCCGTGCTCGTGGCGGCCAACGCGCTGGCCACCGTGCTGCGGTTCATCGCCTTCCGCTCGTGGATCTTCCGTTCCCGCCGCTCCCCCCAGGAGGCATCGTGACCGCCGTCCTCGCCCCCGCCGCTCCCCCGGCCCCCGCGCCGCGGGCCCGCCCGCGCTGGGAGCGGCCCGCGCTGGCCGCGCTGCTGCTCGGCACGGCCGCGCTGTACCTGTGGAACCTCTCGGTCAACGGCTGGGGCAACGAGTTCTACGCCGGCGCCGTGCAGGCGATGACGCGGCCGTGGGAGGCGTTCTTCTTCGGCGCGAGCGACGCGGGCGGCACGATCACGGTCGACAAGCCGCCCGCCGCGCTGTGGGTGATGGCGCTGTCGGCGCGGATCTTCGGGCTGTCCAGCTGGAGCGTCCTCGTGCCGCAGGTGCTGATGGGCGTCGGCACCGTCGCGCTGGTGTACGCGGCCGTCCGCCGCGTCGCCGGGCCGGGGGCCGCGCTCGTGGCCGGGACCGCGATGGCGCTGACGCCGGTCGCGGTGCTGATGTTCCGCTTCGACAACCCGGACGCCCTGCTCGTGCTGCTCATGGCGGCCGCGGCCTACGCCGTGGTCCGGGCGGTGGAGGCGGCGGGCACGCGCTGGCTGCTGCTGGCCGGGGTGCTGATCGGGCTGGCGTTCCTCACCAAGACCGCGCAGGCGTTCCTGGTGCTGCCCGGGCTCACCCTGGCCTACCTGTGGGCGGCGCCGACGGGGCCGTGGCGGCGGGTCCGGCAGCTGCTCGCCGCCGGGGTCGCGGTGGTGGTGTCGGGGGGCTGGTGGTTCGTCGTCGTCGACCTGTGGCCCGCCGACTCCCGCCCCTACATCGGGGGGTCGACCACGAACAGCGCGCTGGAGCTGGCGCTGGGCTACAACGGCCTGGGCCGGCTCGTCGGCCAGGGCGCCGGCGGGGGGTCGGGGTTCGGGGGCTCGGGTATCGCGGGGGCGTTCGGGGGGTCGGCGGGGATCGGGCGGATGTTCGGCGCTTCGGTGGGCGGCCAGGTCGCCTGGCTGCTCCCGGCCGCGCTGGTGCTGCTCGTGGTGGGCCTGGCGGTGACGTGGCGGGCGCCGCGCACCGACCGGGTGCGCGCGTCCCTGCTGCTCTGGGGCGGCTGGACCGTCGTCACCGGGCTGGTGTTCAGCCTGATGGGCGGGATCTTCCACGAGTACTACACCGTCGCGCTGGCCCCCGGGATCGCGGCGCTGGTGGGGATCGGCGGCGCGGAGCTGTGGCGGCGGCGGTCGGCGTGGCCGGCCCGGGCCGGGCTGGCCGCCGTCGTCGCGGGGACGGCGGCGTGGGCGGTCGTGCTGCTCGCCCGCACCCCGGACGTCGCGCCGTGGGCGTCGTGGGCGGTCGGTGCGGCGGGTCTGGTCGCGGTCGGCGCGCTGCTGGTCGGGGCGCGGGTCGCCGTGCTGGGCGTGGTCGCCGCCGTCGTCGCCGGGTCGGTGGGGCCCGCGGTCTACGCCGCGGAGACGGTGTCCTCCGCGCGGACCGGGTCGATCGTCCTC
>JAPLAT010000075.1 GCA_026393175.1 Pseudonocardiales bacterium | reverse complement strand
CCCGGACGCGCCGACCGGGTGCCCGGACCCGATTAGCCCGCTGGAGGGGTTGACCCGCCCGATCCGCCCGTCCTCGACGGCCTCGAACGACTTCCCCGGCGGGGTCAGCCCGAGGTGGTCCAGCGCCACGTACTCGGTGATCGTGAAGCAGTCGTGCAGTTCGACGACGTCCACGTCGGCCGGCCCCGCGATCCCGGCGCGGGCGTAGGCCTCCACGGCGGCCCGGCGCAGGTGCGGGAACAGGTACTCCCCGCCGCGGCCGGCCGCGAGCTTGTCCTCCAGCCCGAGAGAGCCGGTGCGGTGCCCCCAGCCGCGGATCACGGCGGGCGTCCGGCCGCGGCGCCGGGCCCACTCGGCCGCGTAGGACGCCGACGCCAGGACGACGGCCGCCGCGCCGTCGGTGATCCGCCCGCAGTCCGAGGCCCGCATCGCCCCGACGACGACGGGGTTCGCCTCGTCGTCGGCCGCGGTGACGACGTCGGTCCAGGCCCGGGTCTGCGCGAGCGGGTTGGCCCTGGCGTGGGCGCGGTTGGTCTCCGCGATCGCGGCGAGGTGCCCGCGGTCCAGGCCGTACCGCTCGTCGACCTCCTCCGCGATCCGCTCGAACAGCGAGGGCCACGGCAGGTCGAACACCTCGCGGCCCACCCACGCGGCCGAGCCGAGGTGCTGCGCGGCCTGCCGCCCGCCGACGTTGCGCATGAGCTCCACGCCCGCGACCAGCGCGACGTCGTAGCGACCGGCCTCGATCTCCGCCGCCGCGGCGAGCACCGCCATCGACCCGGAGGCGCACGCGGCCTCGTGCCGGCTCGCCGGGAGGTCGGCCCACGCCGGGTCGAGCGTGGTTAGCAGCGCGCCGAGGTGCGCCTGGCCGCAGAACAGCTCGGCCGCGAGGTTGCCGACGTGCGCCGTCCCCACGTCCGCGGCCGGGACGTCCGCGTCGGCCAGTGCGCCGTGCACGGCCTCGCCGAGCATCGCCAGGAGCGGCTCGGCCGAGACGCGCGAGGCGTTCACCGCGAAGTCGGTCTGGGCCCCGCCGAGCACGAACACCGGGTCGGTCATGGCACCACCATCGGGGGTGCGGCGCCTGTGGACAAGTCCCCGTGGGCGTCGCCCGGACCTGCCACACTGCCCCCATGACCGCCCTGCCCGACTACCGCAACCCGCTCACCGCGGCGGAGTACGCGGCGCTGCCGGAGGACACCGAGCACCGCTACGAGCTGCAGGAGGGCTGGGTCATGATGTCCCCGCGGCCGGTACCCGACCACCAGGACGGTATCCACCGGCTCCACGTCCAGCTCGAAGGGCAGCTCCCCGGGCACAAGGTGCTGCAGGAGGTGGACGTCGACCTCGAGCTGGCGCCGCCCACCCGTCCGGGCACCGTGCGCGTCTCCGATCTCGTCGTGGTCGAGGTCGCCGCCCACCTCCGGGTACGCCGGGAACGGACGCTGCTGCGGGCGAGCGAGGTCCTGCTCGCCGTCGAGTTCCTCTCCCCCGGTTCCACCCGCATCGACACCCTCGTCAAGCACCACGAGTACGCCGACGCGGGTATCCCGCACTACTGGATCGTCGACCTCGACGACGGTCCCTCGCTCACCGCCTGCCACCTGGCCGGGGAGTTCGGTTACCAGGACGCCGCACCGGAACGGGGCGTCCTGGTCGCCGACACCCCGTTCCCGGTCCGGATCGACGTCGCCGCGCTCCTGGGCTAGGAGTCCGTCCGCACCTCCGTGCCGTCCTGCGCCCACCGGGTGTGGAAGGAGCCCTCGGCGTCGACGCGGCGGTAGGTGTGGGCGCCGAAGAAGTCGCGCAGGCCCTGGATGAGGTTGGCCGGGCCGCGCTCGCGCCGGTAGCCGTCGTAGTAGCTCAGCGACGAGGAGAACGCCGGGATCGCGACGCCCTGCTCGGTGGCGGTGACCACCACCCGCCGCCAGGCGTCCTGGGCGTTCGCCACGGCCTCGGTGAAGTACGGGACCATGAGCAGGTTGTCCAGGTCGGGGTGCTCGGCGTAGGCGTCGCGGATCCGGTTGAGGAACTGGGCCCGGATGATGCAGCCGCCGCGCCAGATCGTGGCCATCGCGCCCAGGTCGAGGTCCCAGCCGTTGGCGAGCGAGGCCGCGCGCATCTGCGCGAAGCCCTGGGCGTAGGCGACGACCTTGCTCGCGTAGAGCGCCTGGCGGATGTCGTCGACGAGCCCGTCGGGCACGGAGCCCGCGCCCGGCCGCGGGCCGGCGAGCGTGGTGGAGGCGGCGCGGCGCTCGTCGCGCAGCGCGGACAGGCCGCGGGCGAACACCGCCTCGGTGATGCCGGTGAGCGGCACGCCCAGGCCGAGCGCGTCGACGGCGGTCCAGGTGCCGGTGCCCTTCTGCTCGGCCTGGTCGACGATCACGTCGACGAGCGGGCCACCCGTCTTCTCGTCGGTCTTCTGCAGCACCTTGGCGGTGATCTCGATGAGGAACGACTC
>JAPLAT010000695.1 GCA_026393175.1 Pseudonocardiales bacterium | reverse complement strand
GCAGCAGCCTGCCGCCGGTGGTCTCGGCCTCGGGGGTGGTGGTGCGGCAGGCCTCGATCGCGCGCGGGCAGCGCGGCGCGAAGGCGCAGGCGTCGGTCCAGGGCAGGTTGTCCGACACCGAGCCCGGGATCGCGGCGAGGTTCTCCCCCGCCGGGGCGTCGAGCCGCGGGATGGAGCCGAGCAGGCCGTTGGTGTACGGGTGGCGCGGCGTGGCGAAAAGCCGGTGCCGCTGCGCGCGCTCGACGATCCGGCCGCCGTAGAGGACGTTGACCGTCTCGCACAGCCCGGCGACGACGCCCAGGTCGTGGGTGATCATGACCAGCGCGGCGCCGGTGTCGCGGACGAGCTCGCGAAGCAGTTCGAGGATCTGCGCCTGGATCGTGACGTCGAGCGCCGTGGTGGGCTCGTCGGCGATGAGCAGCTTCGGCCGGCAGGCCAGCGCGATCGCGATGAGCGCGCGCTGCCGCATGCCGCCGGAGAGCTGGTGCGGGTAGGAGTCCAGGCGGCGGCGCGCGTCGGGGATGCCGACGCGGTCGAGCAGCTCGGCGGCCTCGGCGCGGGCGGCCTCCTTCTTCATGCCGCGGTGCCGGGTGAGGACCTCGGTGACCTGCAGCCCGATCGGGATCACCGGGTTCAGCGAGGACAGCGGGTCCTGGAAGACCATCGACAGGTCCCGCCCGCGCTTCTCCCGCATCGCGGCCTCGGGCAGCGTCAGCAGGTCGACGCCCTCCATGAACGCGCTGCCGGTGACGCGGACCCCGCGCGCGGGCAGCAGCCGCGTGATCGCCATGGACGTGACGGACTTGCCGCAGCCCGACTCCCCCACCAGTCCGACGATCTGGCCGGGCGCGACGTCGAAGCTCACGCCGTCGACGGCGACGGTGTCCGGCTCCCCGCGGCGGGTGAAGCGGACCGTCAGGTCGCGTACCGACAGCAGCGGCTCGCCGGTGGGGGCGCTGCCCGCCGGCTTCTGCAGCGACGCGGTCATCGCGCCGACTCTCGATCCTGCGAGCAGATCATCGGGAACCCTTCGGGTCGAGTGCCTCGCGCAGCGACTCGCCGAGCAGCGTGAAGCCGAGCGCGATGACGATGATCGCCCCGGCCGGCCACAGCGCGAGCGCGGGCCGCACCTCGAGCAGCGCCTGTGCCTGGGCCAGCATGAGGCCCCACTCGGCGCGGCCGGGATCGGCGTCGCCGAGCCCGAGGAACGACAGCGCGGCGGCGTCGAGGATCGAGGTCGCGAGCGTCAGCGTCGCCTGGACGACCACCGGCCCGATCGCGTTGGGCAGCATGTGCCGCAGCACCACGGCGGGCCGCCGGACCCCCAGCGCGGTCGCCGCGACGACGTGGTCGCTCTCGCGCTGGGCGAGCATCGAGCCGCGCAGCAGCCGCGCGAAGATCGGCACGCCGACGATGGACACCGCGATGATCACCGAGGTCTGCGACGGGCTCGCGAACAGGGCGGCCACGGAGATCGCCAGCAGCAGGCTGGGGATGGCGAGCAGCACGTCGGTGACGCGCATGAGCAGCGTGTCCACCCAGCCGCCGAACGCGCCCGCCAGCGTGCCGATGACCATGCCGACGGCCAGGCCGATCAGCGTGGCCAGCACGCCCACCAGCAGCGTCTGCTGCGACGCGAGCAGCATGCGCGAGTAGAAGTCGCGCCCCAGCTGGTCGCTGCCCAGCGGGAAGCCCTCCTGCGGGCCGGGGATGGAGCCCGGGCGCAGGTCGCGCTGGAGCTCGGGGAAGGTCTGGGTCGCGTCGTAGGGGGCGATCAGCGGCGAGAGCGCCGCGACGACGACGAACACCCCGACGATCACCGCGCCGGTGATCGCGACGGGGTCGCGGCGCAGCCGCCGGAACGCCTCCTGGGTCAGGCTGCGCCCGCCCGCGAGGTCGTCGATCCGCTTCTTGCGCCGCTGCGCGAACGTGGTGCTCATGACAGCCTCACCCGCGGGTCGATGATCGCGTACGAGAGGTCGACCAGCAGGTTCACCAGCACGTACACCAGCGCTCCGAGCAGCAGGATCGCCTGCAGCCGCGGGTAGTCGCGCAACGTGATGGCGTCGGCGAGCAGGGTGCCGATGCCGCCCCAGACGAACACCCGCTCGGTGAGCACGGCACCCGCCAGCAGCAGCCCGACCTGCAGGCCGATCGTCGTCGACACGGGCAGCAGCGCGTTGCGCAGCACGTGCCGGCCGCGGACCGTGCTCGGGGCGAGGCCCTTGGAGTTGGCGGTGCGCACGAAGTCGGCGTTCAGGACCTCCAGCACCGACGCCCGGGTGATCCGGACGATCACCGCGAGCGGGATGGTCGCCAGCGCGACGGCCGGCAGCACCAGGTGCGACAGGGCGTCGAGGCTCGCGTCGAACTCGCGGGTCAGCAGCCCGTCGAGCACCGCGAAGCCGGTCACGTTCGTCGCGTCCACCGCCACCGACTGCCGTCCCGACGGCGGGAACCAGCCGAACTCGACGGCGAACACGGCCTTGAGGATGTAGCCGAGGAAGAACACCGGGACGGCGACACCGACGAGCGTGCCGATCACGGTGGTGACGTCCAGCGGCCCGCCGCGCCTGCGGGCGGCGAAGTAGCCGAGCGGGATGCCGAGTGCCACCGCCAGGAAGAGCGCGGCGACGGACAGCTCGATCGTGGCCGGCAGCGCCCGGGCGATCTCGGTGAGCACCGGCTCCCCGGTGATCGTCGAGGTGCCGAAGTCACCGGTGGCGACGCGGCCCAGGAACTGCACGTACTGCACCGGGATCGGCTGGTCGAGCCCGAGCACCCGCTCCAGGTTCGCCACCGACTCCGGCGTGGCGCGGTCGCCGAGGAACGCCGTCGCCGGCCCTCCCGGCAGGCTCCGCAACCAGGCGAACACCAGCACCGACAGCAGCAGCAGCGTCGGGATCACCTGCAGCAGCCGCCGCACGATGAACCTGAGCATGTCCCCTCCTCCCCCAACCCCGGACGCACGAGGGTGGCACCGCCCGGTCGAGCGGTGCCACCCGGGTGCCGTGCGTCAGTTCTTGCTGACCGTCAGGAAACGCTCGTCGGTCAGCGGGGAGGGGATCAGGCCGGACACGGCCTCGGACACCACGATCGCCGGCGGCGAGCTGGAGATCGGGACGGCCGGCAGGTAGGCCATGATGTCGCGGTTGACCTGCTCGTACGCCGCGTCCTTGGCCGCCTCGTCGACAGTGGCGTCGGCCGCGGTGATGGCGGAGAACAGCGCCTCGTTGGTGAAGCCGAACTCCGGCTTGGCCGCGCCGAAGAACGTGCCGACGAAGTTGCCCGCGTCGTTGTAGTCACCGGTCCAGCCGATGATGTGCAGGTCGTGCACGCCGTTGACGTTCACCGAGTCGAGGTAGCCGCCGTTCCACGGCTGTGCGACCGGGTTGACCGTGATGCCGACCTGGCGCAGGTTCTCCGACAGCGCCGTGAAGATGTTGGTCGGGTTCGGCATGTAGGGCCGGGTGACCTCGGTCGGGTAGTAGAAGTTCACCGTCAGGTTCGACTGGCCCGCCTCGGCGAGCAGCTGCCGCGCCCGCTCCGGGTCGTACGGGATGGGCTGGATGTCGTCGGCGTAGCCGGCGACCGTGTCGGGCATGAACTGCGTGGCGACGCTGGCGCCCTCGGGCAGCTGGTTCTGCACCAGCGACTCGCGGTCGAGCGCGTGGGCGATGGCCTGGCGCACCCGGACGTCCTGCAGGGCCGGGTTGTTCGCCTGGTTGATGCCCAGGTAGAGGATGTTGAACGGCGGGCGCACGAGCACCTGGTTGCCGTCGGCCTCCAGGCCCTCCCAGTCGGCCGGGCTCGGCAGGTCGTAGCCGTCGATCGTGCCGGCCTGCAGCTCCTGGCGCCGCGCGTTCTCGTCCGGGATGACCCGGAAGATCAGCCGCTCGAGCAGGGCGGGCTCGCCCCAGTACTCGTCGTTGCGGACCAGCGTGATGGTGCCGGCGGCGCGGTCGAAGCTCTCGAACTTGAACGGGCCGGTGCCGGTCGGGTGCTCGTTGGCGTACTCGCTGTAGGTGAACGCCTCGCCGCTCTGCTCGATGGTGTCGGCGTTGTACTGCTGCAGCGCGGTCGGGCTGGAGATCGACAGCGAGGTCAGGCCGAACGCGGCGGGGAACGCGCCCTTGTTCCGGTTCAGCGTGATGACCGCGGTGTTCGGCTCGGGCGCGGCGCAGGAGTTGTAGACCGGGTCGCCACCGCCGGCGAGGTTGTTGGCGTAGCCGCCGAACGTGTCGGTGTAGTAGATCGCCTGGCTCTGCGCGGCCTCGGAGTCGAGGTTGAACCAGCGGTCGAAGTTGAAGCAGACCGCGGCGGCGTCGAACGGGGTGCCGTCGTGGAACGTGACGCCCTCGCGGAGCGTGAACGTCCACTGGGTGCCGTCGGCGTTGGGCGTCCACTCGGTGGCGAGGCCGGGCGCGAGCTCGGACGTGCCCTGCTCGTAGGTGATCAGGGTGTCGTACATCTGGCGGGCCGGGCGGAAGGTCTCGCCGTCCGTGGCGAAGATCGGGTCGAACATGTCCGGCGCACCGGGTGCCCCGAACACCAGGGTGCCCCCGCCTTCCCCGGAACCTCCGGCGGCGGCGTCGCCGTCGCGCTCGGACGTGGCGCAGGCGGCAAGGGTCACGGCGAGCACGCCCGCGGTCAGGGCGGCGGACAGTCGTCGAGCAGATCTCATGGACGGCACCTCTTCGTAGGAGACCCGCAGACGGTAATGGGGTCGGCTACGCGTGGGTAGGCGTGGACGTCACGGTTCCACTACGACCCTCGGCGGCGATGACGCTTCGTCGCGGGCGGATCACCGCCGGTCGCCCCGGCGCCGGGCCGCCGTGGCGCCGGTCACCAGCGGCCGCGCTGCTCCGGCAGCCGGCGCGCGAGCGGCACGGCGACGAGGACGACGGCGGCGAGGACGGCGAAGGACACCGCCTGCGTCGGGCCGGGGTCGGCGCTGGCCGTGACGACCGCCGTCGTCACCGAGATGCCGGCGATCCCGCCGGACTGCCGGAACATCCCGCGCAGCCCCGTGACGGCCGAGACGCGGTCGGGCGCGAGGTGCAGGGCCGCGTTGCCCGACGCGGGCGCCGCCAGCCCCATCCCGAGCCCGGTGACGCCGACGGCCACGGCCAGCCAGACCTCGGGCCGCACCCCCGGCGCCGGGACGGCCAGCAGCACGAGCCCGGCCGCGAGCACGACGAACCCGACCGTCAGCAGCGGCCGGAACCCGGCCCGGCGCAGCAGGGCGACGGCCACCGAGGAGGCCACGATCATCCCGATCGCGCGGAAGACGAGCAGCCCGCCCGCGGCGAGCGGCCCGACGCCGTAGCGGATCTCCGCGTAGTGCGGCACCAGCGCGGCCAGGCCCAGCGCCGCGACGCCGAACAGCACGTTGACGACGTTCATCACCCCGAAGGACGGCCCCCGGAGCAGGTCCTCGGGGACGATCGGGGTCGGGTGGCGGCGGATGTGCCGCAGGAACAGCACCCCGGCCCCGGCCGCGAGCAGCGCCGCCGCACCTGCGGTCAGCGGCCCGGCGGGCCCGTCGCCCGGCGAGCCGGCGCGGGTGACGGCGTACATCCCGCCGAGCAGCACGGCGGCGAGCAGCGCGATCCCCACCAGGTCGGCCCGCTGCCCCCGGCCGCGCGGGCTCTCCCGCACCGTGATCGCGGCGGCGACGAACAGCAGCACCCCGATCGGCACGTTGATGAGGAAGATCTCCCGCCAGCCCGCGACGGTGAGCACGACTCCGCCCACCACCGGGCCGATGATCGCCCCGATCGGGAAGATGCTGGTGAACGCCGCGATGGCGCGATCGCGGTCCCGGCCGAAGTGGTCGGCGACGATCCCGGTGCAGGCCGGCAGGAACGCGCCGCCCGCGAAGCCCTGCACCAGGCGCAGCACGATGAGCTGCTCGATGCCCGACGCCAGTCCGCAGAGCAGCGACGTCGCGGTGAAGAGCGCGATCGCCACCAGGAACACCCGCTTGCGGCCGAACTGGTCGCTCAGCCCGCCGGCCAGCGGCATGGCGACGATCGAGCCGACCAGGTACACCGTCAGCGTCCAGCCGGCCCACGCGAACGTCGTCCCGAGGTCGGCCTGCAGGGTGGACAGCGCCGTCGCGACCGACGTCTGGTCGATCGACATCATCAGCAGCCCGAGGCACACCACCGCGAACACCAGCCGCCTGCGCGGCAACGGCGGTCCGGCGACCCCCACCCCTGCGGACGGGGCGGCGGGGACGGAGGCCGGGACGGTGGACGTGGGGGCACCTGCCTTCCGGGCGGCGGGAACCCCAGGATAGTTGTCGTCAGCTAAGCAATCAACCGGGCGCTACCCGCGAGGGTCGAACTCGCCCGCCTTGACGCCCTGCACGAACGCCGCCCACTCCTCGGCCGTGAACCGCAGGGCGGCCGAGCGCGCGGCGTCCTTCGTGTCCCGGACGACCCAGGTCCCGTCCGGTGCCTCCCCCACCTCGACGCACTCGCCGAAGTTGCAGAAGCTGCTCGTCCGGAACTCGATCATGCTGACGGCCGTCCTTGTCCATGGGTGGCGTGATCGGTCCGATAACGACCGATGAGTTCTCGCGATTCGCCACGGGGGAGGGAGCGGGCGACCGCGTCGCGGAAGATATCGCGGTAGAGGCGGACGTCAGCAGCCGCATCCATGTAGCTCTCACCCGCGTGCCCCTCGACGTACACGACGTCGGAACCGAGGTCGTGCGGGATCTCCACGAGCACGAAGTCCCCCACGTGCACGCGCAGGATCCCCGCCCGGAACGGGAGCACCCGCACCTCCACGTGCGGCAGCTCGTCCAGCTCCAGGATCCGGTCCAGCTGGGCGACCATCACCGCAGGCCCGCCGGTGGCGCGCGCCAGCATCGCCTCGTCGAGCAGCGCGACCACGCCGAGCGGGGGCGGATCGGCCCGGTGCAGCGCCTCCTGGCGGCGCAGGCGCAGCGCCACGAGCCGCTCGATCTCCGCGGGCAGGTGGTGCGGCAGGGCCGCGGAGAGCACGGCCCGGGCGTAGTCCGCGGTCTGCAGCAGCCCCGGGACGATGCTGATGTCGAACGTCCGCACCGCCGTCGCGTCGCTCTCCAGGGCCGCGTACCGGCCGGGGGCGTCGAGCACGTACCGCTCCGGGGAGACGCCGTCGGTCAGCGGCTCCCACCACCCGTGCTGGCGCCCGTCGCGCACGAGGCGCAGCAGCATCTCGCGCTCGGTGTCGGACGTGACGCCGTAGATCCGCATCAGCTCGCTGACGTCGGGCACCTTCGGCACGCCC
>JAPLAT010000511.1 GCA_026393175.1 Pseudonocardiales bacterium | reverse complement strand
CCGGCGCGGGCGGCGGCCTGCCCGGCCGGCCGGCGGGACCGGGGGGACCAGCGCCACCACCCGCAGGCGCACCCGCGAGCCGCAGCTGACCCGCGCCCGGTCGCGGGCCGGCACCGTCGTCGCGGCGACGGGCGGGCTGCTCGGCGTGTCCTCGACGCGCCGGGCCGCCGTGCTCGCGGTCGTGGTCTGCGCGCTCGCGCTCACCGTGACCGTGCCGCTGCGCAACTACGTGTCCCAGCAGCAGGAGCTGGCCGCCGTCACCGCGCAGCAGCGCGCGCTGGCCGCCGAGGTCGACGAGCTGCGGGCCGAGCGGGCCCTCCTGGCCGACCCCGCCGTCGTCGAGGCGGAGGCGCGGTCGCGGCTGGGGTACGTCATGCCGGGCGAGACGCCCTACGTCGTGCAGCTCCCGGAGGTCCCCGACGAGGCCGCCGCGCCGAACCCGTTCCATGACGAGCCCTGGTACCAGCGGCTGTGGCGCGACGTCCGGGAGGGCCCGGCGTGACGCCCGTCGACCCGGCGGACACCGCGGCCGTCGCCGCGCAGCTCGGCCGGCCCCCGCGGGGTGTGCGCGCGGTCGCCCACCGCTGCCCCTGCGGCCTGCCCTCCGTCGTCCAGACCGCGCCGCGGCTGCCCGACGGCACCCCGTTCCCGACGCTGTACTACCTCACCTGCTCGCGGCTGAACTCGCGGATCGGCAGCCTGGAGGCCGAGGGGCGGATGAAGGAGATGACCGAGCGCCTCGAGGCCGACCCGGAGCTCGCCGCCGCCTACCGCCGCGCGCACGAGGCCTACCTCGCCGAGCGGGACGCCATCGAGCCCCTGGGCACGGACGTCAGCGCGGGCGGCATGCCCGACCGCGTCAAGTGCCTGCACGTCCACGTCGCCCACGCGCTCGCCGCCGGGCCCGGCGTCAACCCGTTCGGCGACGAGGCGCTGGGCGAATTGGGCGATTGGTGGCGGCCCGGCCCCTGCGTACACACGGACGCAACCCCGGACACGCAGCCGTAGCGCCCGCGCAACCCGTGCCCCGGGTCGGCCACCGGAGCATCGCTCGGGGCCGGTACCCGAGCGCAGGGGGCGCACATGACGCAGGAGATCACCTCGACGTCCGCGGACGGGACGGGCGTCGCGAGGGCGGCGCGCGAGACGCTGGAGGACTACACCCTCCGGTTCGCGCCCCGCAGCTACCGGAAGTGGTCCCCCGGCGTCGTCGGGGTGACGGCGCTCGGCGGCATCGCCTACCTCGCCGACTTCGCGATCGGCGCCAACATCGGCATCGCCTACGGCACGACGAACGCCCTGTGGGGCATCGCGGTGTTCGCGGTGGTCGTGCTGGCGACCGGGTTCCCGGTGGCCTTCTACGCCGCCCGCTACAACATGGACCTCGACCTGATCACCAGGGGCAGCGGCTTCGACTACTACGGCTCGGTGGTCACCAACGTCATCTTCGCGACGTTCACGTTCATCTTCTTCGCCCTCGAGGGCTCGATCATGGCGCAGGGCCTGGAGCTGGGGCTGGGGATCCCGCTCTGGCTCGGCTACGCGCTGTCCACGGTCGTCATCTTCCCGCTGGTCGTGTACGGGATGTCGCTGCTGTCCACGCTGCAGCTGTGGACGACGCCGCTGTGGCTGCTGCTCATGGTCGCCCCGTTCGGCTACCTGCTCGTCGGCCATCCCGAGTCCGTCGGGCAGTTCTTCGCCTACCAGGGCGAGTCCGGGCAGGGCGCGCCGAGCCTGGGCGCGGTGATGCTGGCCGCGGGCGTCTGCCTGTCCCTCATCGTCCAGATCGCCGAGCAGATCGACTACCTGCGGTTCATGCCGCCCCGCACCCCGGAGAACGCCCGGCGCTGGTGGGCCGCCGTGCTGCTGGCCGGGCCCGGCTGGGTGCTGTTCGGGGCGGCCAAGCAGGTCGTCGGGCTGTTCCTGGCCGTGTACCTCATCGCGAACGTCGTGGACGGCGCGGCGGTGGCCAACCAGCCCGTGTACCAGTTCCTGGAGATCTACCGCGACATCATGCCGGCGTGGCTGGCGGTGACGCTGGCCGTCGTCCTCGTGGTGATCAGCCAGGTCAAGATCAACGTGACGAACGCCTACTCCGGCTCGCTGGCCTGGACGAACTCCTACACGCGGATCACCCGGCACTACCCGGGGCGACTGGTCTTCCTGGGCGTCAACCTGCTCATCGCGCTCGTGCTGATGGAGGCGAACATGTTCGACTTCCTCAACACGATCCTCGGCTTCTACGCCAACTGCGGGATCGCCTGGATCGGCGTCGTCGCCACCGACATCGCGGTGAACAAGTACCTGCTGAAGCTCTCCCCGATGGTGCCGGAGTTCCGCCGCGGCATGCTCCACGCGGTCAACCCCGTCGGCTTCGGGTCGATGCTCGTCGCCGCGGGCGTGTCGATCGCGGTGTTCTTCGGCGCGTTCGGCCCGGGCATCCAGCCGTTCTCGCCGCTCGTCGCGATCGGCTTGGCCGTCGTGCTGCCGCCGGTGCTGGCGGTCGCGACGCGCGGCCGCTGGTACCTGCGCCGCACCGACGACGGTCTCGACCTGCCGATGTTCGACGAGCACGGCAACCCCTCCGGCGAGGTGCTGCACTGCCACGTCTGCGAGCAGGACTTCGAGCGCCCGGACGTCACCCGCTGCGCCGCCCACGACGCGGTGGTCTGCTCGCTGTGCCTGTCCACCGACCGCACCGGCGAGCACGTGCTACCGGGGTGAGGGCGTGACCCGGGCGACGAGGGCCTCGGTGTGCGCCTCGGCGGGCAGGGTGCCGGAGGTGCGCCACGGCCCGTCGGGCAGGAACCGGGAGCTGACGAACGCCGAGGCCACCTCGTCGGGGGCGAAGCGCAGCAGCAGACTGCCCTGCAGGCACAGGGCCAGCATCTCCGCCAGGCGCCGGGCCCGGCGGGGTTCGCGGCCGCGCAGCTCGGTGCGCAGCTCGCGGACGCCGCGGTCGAACCAGGTGTCGGAGCCTGCGCCGGCGTCGACCTCGGTGAGGACGGCGTCGACGGCGTCGGGCTCCTTCTCGACCGCCCGCAGCACGTCGAGCGCGGTGACGTTGCCCGACCCCTCCCAGATCGAGTTGAGCGGCGCCTCGCGGTAGAGCCGGGGCATCCCGGAGTCCTCGACGTAGCCGTTGCCGCCCAGGCACTCCAGCGCCTCGGCGACGACGCCGGGCGCCCGCTTGCAGACCAGGTACTTCGCGGCGGGCAGGGCGAGGCGCAGGAACGGCGCCTCCGCCCGGTCGACGGCCCCGGCCAGGCGCAGCGCGAGCGCGGTGGCGGCCTCGGACTCCAGCGCGAG
>JAPLAT010000138.1 GCA_026393175.1 Pseudonocardiales bacterium | reverse complement strand
GATGCCGGTCGCCTCGGCGAAGCGGGCCAGCGCGTCGGCGGCCCCGGAGTAGTGCACGCCCCCGCCGGCGACGAGCAGCGGCCGCCGCGCGCCGGCGATCACGGCCGTGGCGCGGGCCAGCGCGGCGGGCTCGGGCTGCGGGCGGGCGATGTGCCACACCCGCTTCGCGAACAGCTCGTCGGGCCAGTCGTGCGCCTCGGCCTGCACGTCCTGGGGGAGCGCGACGGTGACCGCGCCGGTGGCGGCCGGGTCGGTGAGCACCCGCATCGCGCCGAGCAGCGCCGCAGGGAGCTGCTCGGGGCGCCACACGCGGTCGAAGAACACCGACAGCGGGCGGAACGCGTCGTTCACGGACACGTCGTAGCCGTCGGGGCGTTCGAGCTCCTGCAGCACCGGGCTCGCGACCCGGGTGGCGAACACGTCGGAGGGCAGCAGCAGCACCGGGATCCGGTTCGTGGTGGCCAGGGCGGCGCCGGTGAGCATGTTCGTCGAGCCGGGGCCGATGCTGGCCGTGCACGCCATGAGCTGGGTGCGGTCGCGCATCCGGGAGAACCCGACGGCGGCGTGCACCATGCCCTGCTCGTTGCGGGCCAGGTGGTAGGGCAGCTCGTCGGCGTACTCCAGCAGCGCCTGCCCGATGCCGGCGACGTTGCCGTGGCCGAAGATCCCGAAGCACCCGGGGACGAGCCGCTGCTCGACCCCGTCGCGCTCGGAGTACTGGTTCGCCAGGAACCGCACGACGGCCTGGGCGACGGTGAGTCTCATGCCTTCTCCTGCGCGGTGGTCAACGGGAGCCGGGGGTCGATCTCCTGGCCGGCCCAGGTGTCGCGCACCCACGCGTGGTCGGGGTGGTCGCAGATGCGCCAGGCCCGCTCCTCGCCCGGGCCCGCCATGACGTTGAGGTAGTACAGGTCGTAGCCCGGCGTGGCCATCGACGGGCCGTGCCAGCCGTGCGGGATGAGCACGGTGTCCCCGGAGCGCACCTCGGCGCAGACGTCGATCTCCCGGCCCGGCCCCGACGTCGAGACCCGCTGGTAGCCGGGGCCGTCCCGGTCGACCTCGAAGTGGTAGATCTCCTCGAGGACCGTCTCGCCGTCGCGGTCCTCGTCGTGCTTGTGCGGCGGGAACGACGACCAGTTCGCGCCCGGGGT
Organism: Pseudonocardiales bacterium; assembly: GCA_026393175.1. Lineage (GTDB taxonomy): Bacteria > Actinomycetota > Actinomycetes > Mycobacteriales > Pseudonocardiaceae > Pseudonocardia. The sequence goes on along the minus strand of JAPLAT010000138.1, from coordinate 1,519 downwards.
GAGCACCTCGACGGCGATGAGCGCGTCGGCGTCGAACGTGCCGGGCATGCAGAAGTTGTTGACCTGGCGGCTGGACTGCCCGGCGCCGCGCAGCTCGACGGAGACGCCCTCGGCGGGGCCGTACCGGGCCGGGAGGCGCCGCCGCGCCCGGGCCGCGGGCAGGGCGAACCGGCCGCCGGCGGGCGAGGACACCGTGACCTCGGCGTCGCGGGGGGCGTAGGCGAAGTCGGTGACGCGGGTGAACACCGACCGCCTGCCCGCGAGCGTGAACCGCTCGCCCTCGGTCTCCACCACGCACGACCCGGCCAGCGGGAGCACGATCGTCTCGTCCTCGCCGGTCGCGAACGTGGCGCTCCCGCCCGCGGGCAGCTCCAGCACCCGCAGCGAGCTGTAGGTCCACCCGGCCGTCTCCGGCGTCACGACCAGCGAGAAGGGGCCCTCCGCGCCGTGGCCGGCACGCAGCACGGCGCTCACAGCAGCCCCACCGCGGTGTCGACGGCCGCGGCGACGTCGTCGTCGGCCGGGTAGAGCAGCGAGCGGCCGATGACCAGCCCCTGCACCGTGGGCAACGCCAGCGCCTTGCTCCAGTCGGCGAACACCGCGTCCGGGTCGGCGCTGACCTCGCCGCCGAGGATCAGCGCGGGCAGCGTCGTGGCCGCCATCGCCCGCTCCATGTCCTCGACGATCGGCACCTTCAGCCAGGTGTGGGCGGACGTGCCGCCCAGCCCGGCCGCGACGGCCATCGCGCGGGTCATCGCGTCGGCGGTGAGCTCGTTGCGCACCCGGCCGTCGACGCGGTGGGAGATGAACGGCTCGATCATCGCCATCAGGCCGTGCCCGGCGAGGTCGGTGACGGCCCGCGCGCAGGACTCCAGGGTGGCGACGGTGGCCGGGTCCTCCGGGTCGATCCGGGTGAGCATCTTGCCCCCCTCGAACCCGGCCGCGGCGATCCCGGCGGCGTCGTAGGCGGTGAACCGGTCGTCGATCTCGAAGACGGTGCCGGCCAGGCCGCCGCGGTTCATCGAGCCGACGACGACCTTGCCGTCCAGCGCCCCGAGCAGCAGCAGGTCCTCCAGCACGTCCGGCGTGCCGAGCACGCCGTTCACCCCGGGCCGCGACAGCGCCAGCACCAGCCGGTCCAGCAGGTCGGCGCGGTCGCCCATCGCCATCGCCCGGTCCCCGGCGCGCAGCGCGCCGCGGGCGGGATGGTCGGCGGCGATCATCATCAGCCGGCCGTGGTCCCCGAGCAGCGACGACGGCCGGACACGGGCGGCGGCCGCCTCCGCAACGGCCCGCGGCCGGTGCACGCGCGTCCCCACGAGCGCGCGCAGGCTCTCCTCACGCACCGACGGCCTCCTTCAGCATCGCGTCGACCTCGGCGGACGTCGGCATCGCGTCGGCGCAGGCCAGCCGCCCCGCGACGATCGACCCGGCGGCGTTGCAGAACCGCATCGCCCGTTCCAGGTCCCAGCCCGAGAGCAGGGCGTGGCACAGCGCGCCGCCGAACGCGTCGCCCGCG
>JAPLAT010000159.1 GCA_026393175.1 Pseudonocardiales bacterium | reverse complement strand
CGGGTCGGTCACGATCCGGCCGTCCACCCGCACCCAGCCACCGCGGATGTGCGACCGGGCGCGCTCGGCCGTGATCCCCGAGGCGACCAGCCGGTCCAGGAGCGTCCGGGTCGCCAGGGCCGCGGTCGTCGAGCCGTCCACAGCTGTGTCCATCGGTCGGTCACCACCTTCCGGGGTCGGGCGACCCCACGCCCGCCGACGCTCGCAGCCTGCGGGGTGTCGCGGAACGTGCGGAAGGTCCCGACCGGACCGGGTCCGGCGGCCGTGCCGCGACCGGGCTCCCCCGGTGACGATCGGCCCGGGAGCGGGGTGGCGGGAGGGGCGAGGTGCGACGGTGGACCGGACCGGCCGGGCGCGTCCTGGCGCCGGGCCGCGGGCTGGCGGCCGGCCTCACCGCGCCGGCGCGACGGCCCCGCCCTGCGCGCCGACCTCGTCGCCGGGCTGACCGTCGCCGCCTACCTCGTGCCGCAGGTGCTGGCCTACGGCGAGCTGGCCGGGCTGCCGGCCGTCGCCGGCCTCTGGGCGTCCGCGGCGGCGCTGGGGGCGTACGCCCTGCTCGGCTCGTCCCGGCTGCTCTCGGTCGGGCCCGAGTCGACGACCGCGATCATGACGGCGCTCGCGGTGGCCCCGCTCGCCCTCGGCGACCCGGGCCGCCACGCCGCGCTCGCCGCCGTTCTGGCGCTGCTCGTGGGCGCGATCTGCCTGGCGGGACGCCTCGCGCACCTGGGTTTCCTCGCCGACATGCTCTCCCGTCCGGTGCTCGTCGGGTACCTCACCGGGATCGCCCTGATCATGATCGCCGGCCAGCTGGGCCGGCTCACCGGCATCCCCGTCGAGGGCGGCACGTTCGTCGACGACGTGCTGGGCGCGCTCCGCGGACTGGACCGGGTGCACCCGCCCACGCTGCTGCTCTCGCTGGCCGTGCTGGTGCTGCTGTTCGCCGGGACGGCGCTGGCGCCGCGGCCCGTGGTGCCGGTGCCGCTGCTCGCGGTGCTGCTCGCCGCCGCGGCGACGGCGGTCCTGCACCTGGACCGGGCGGGGGTGGCCGTGGTGGGGGCCGTCCCCGGCGGGCTGCCGGTGCCGGCGCTCCCCGCCGTCACCGCGGCCGACGTGGCCGGCCTGCTGCTCCCGGCGGCGGGTGTCGCGCTCGTCGCCTACTCCGACGACGTCCTCACCGCCCGCGCCGTCGGCGCCCGGCCCCGGGAGCGCATCGACGCCGACCGGGAGCTGCTCGCGCTCGGGGCGGCGAACGTCGCGGCCGGGGCGGTGGCGGGCTTCCCGGTCAGCAGCAGCGGCAGCCGCACGGCCGTCTCGGCCGCCGCGGGCGGGCGCACCCAGCTCACCTCGCTCGTCGCGCTCGGGGCGGTGGTCCTCGTCCTGCTGGTCGCCGGCCCGGTCCTGGCGGTGTTCCCGGCCGCGGTGCTCGGGGCGCTGGTGGTGTTCGCGGCCGTCCGGCTCGTCGAGCCCGCCGAGTTCCGCCGCTTCGCCCGGTTCCGCCGCTCCGAGCTCGCGCTGGCCGTGGCGACGGCCGTCGCCGTCCTCGCGCTCGGGGTGCTGCAGGGCGTGCTCGCGGCCGTCGGCCTGTCGGTGCTGGACCTGCTGCGCCGCGTCTCCCGCCCGCACGACGCGGTCCTCGGCTTCGTCCCCGGGCTGGCCGGGATGCACGACGTGGAGGACCATCCGGGCGCGACGACCGTGCCCGGGCTCGTCGTGCACCGCTACGACGCGCCGCTGTTCTTCGCCAACGCCGAGGACTTCCGCCACCGCGCCCTCGCCGCGCTCGACGGCGACCCCACCGCGCGCTGGCTCCTGCTGGACCTCGAGGCGGTGGTGGAGGTCGACGTGACCGCCACCGACGCGCTGCACGCGCTGTGCGACGAGCTCGCCGCCCGCGGCGTCGTGCCCGCGCTGGCCCGCGTCAAGCACGAGCTGCTGGCCGACCTGGACCGCGGCGGGCTGCTGGCCCGCATCGGCGCGGGCCGGGTCTTCCCGACGCTGCCGACCGCCGTCGCCGCGTTCCGGGACGCCACCGCCCGGCAGGACGGGGCCCGGGGGGACGGACCGGAGCGGAGGCGGGACCTCCGGCCCTGACGCCCCCGCCGCCGCAGCGGCACGGTGGGGCGATGACCTCCGACCGGGTACCCGACGGCGTGCTCACCGCCGCCCTGGAGCGGGCGCTGCGGGCACCGTCGGTGCACAACACCCAGCCCTGGCGCTGGCGGCTGACCGACGGCGGGGTCGAGCTGCACGCCGACCCCACGCGGCACCTGGTCGCCACCGACCCGGACCGCCGCGACCTCGTCCTGAGCTGCGGGGCCGCCCTGCACCACCTGCGCGTCGCCGTGGCCGCCGCGGGCCTGGAGGGCCACGTGCGCCGCCTCCCGGACCCGGAGGACCGGTGGCACCTGGCCACCGTCGACGTCCGCCGCGGAACCCCGGACCGGGCGCTGGCCCGGCTGGCGCCCGCCGTGGAGGCCCGCCGCACCGACCGCCGCCCGCTCGGCCCCGAGCAGGTCCCGGCCCACGTGCTGGACGCGCTCGTCGCCCTCGCCGCGGCCGCCGGGGCGACCCTGCTGCCGGTGACCGACCCGGCGGCGCGCCGCCGGCTCGACGAGCTCGTGGCCGAGGCGGCCGCGCGGCAGCGCTTCGCCCCCGGCTACGCGGCGGAGCTGACGATCTGGACCCACCGCAGCGCCGCGAGCCGCGACGGCATCCCGGCGGCCGCGCTGCCGGCGCGCGGCGTCGACGCCGCCGGGCTGCGCCCCTTCCCGCGCGGGCGGCTGACCTCCCACGGCCCCGGCCCGGACGGGTCGGTGGTCCTCGTGCTGACCACGGTGGCCGACGAGGTGCTCGACCGGCTCCTGGCCGGCGAGGCCACCAGCGCGGTGCTGCTCGGCGCCACCCTGCGCGGGCTCGCCACCACACCGCTCAGCCAGGCCCACGAGACCGAGGAGTCGCGGCACCGGCTGGCCACGCACGTGCTGCGGACCCCGGACCACCCGCAGCTGATGATCCGCGCGGGCCGCCCCGCGCCCGGGGCCGCGCGGCTGGAGCCGACCGAGCGCCGCCCGCTGGAGTCGGTGCTGATGCGGTCCTGAGCGCCGCGCCCGCCGACGGCGGGACCGGGGTCCCCGGCGCCGGGGCCGGGCGACCCTGCCCGCCGCCCGGGGCGGGCGACCAGCATCGAGGCATGGAACGCGAGGAGGACGGCACCGCGGTGGCGGTGCCCGAGGACCCGGCCGCCTTCGGCCGGGCGGACGGGGCAGGCGCGGCGGACCGGGAGCTCCGGACCGGTCGGGCGGCCGTCGACGCGCTCGCCGAGCGCCTGGACCGCAGGCCGGCCCGGGTCGTGCGCCGCCGGGTCCGCGGTCGCGCCCTGCCCGGTGCGCAGCCGTCCGGGGACCCGTCGTGACCGCGCCACCCCGGGACCGGGCCGCGGCGGGACGGGCCGCACCGGACCCCGGCACCCCGCATCCCGAACCGGCGGGGCGCAGCGACCCGCGCATCCGGGCCGTTCGCCCCGTTCCGGCTCGCGCCGCGGTGGGGCAGCGTCGCACTCCGGCCGCTGCTCCCGCAGCGATCGACCCGGGAGGTGTCGACGTGAACCAGATCCCGGCCGCGCTGGGCCTCACCGGCGAGCAGGTCGCCGACCTGCTGACGACGGCGGGCCGGGCACCGTCGCTGCACAACACCCAGCCGTGGTCGTTCCGTGTGCTGCCGCACGTCGTCGAGCTGCACGCCGACCCGGAGCGCAGGCTGCCGGTCGTCGACCCCGAGGACCGCGAGCTGCGGATCGGGTGCGGCGCAGCCCTGTTCACCCTGCGGTTGGCCCTGGCGGCCCACGACATCCGGCCGACGATCACCCTGCTCCCCGACGCGACCCGCCCCGACCTGGTCGCCGAGGTCCGGCACGGCGGCACCAAGCCGGCCACGCCCGAGCAGCGCAGGCTGCTGCGCGCCGTGCCGCTGCGCCGCACCAACCGCCACCCCTTCACCGACGTCGCGGTGACCCGGTCCGAGCAGTACGCGCTGCGGCGCGCCGCCGCCGACGAGGGCGCGTGGCTGCACGTCGTCCAGGACCCCGAGCAGCGCGCCGCGATCCAGCGGCTCGCCGTGCGCGCCCACCGGGAGCAGGTCGCGGACCCGGCGTTCCTCGCGGAGCTGCGCCGCTGGACCGCGACCGGGCCCGGCCGGACCGACGGCGTGCCCGCCACGTCGGGCGGTCCCCAGCCGGCACCGCAGGACCGCTGGGTGCTGCGCGACTTCTCCGGCGGCGGCGCCCCGGAGCGGGTGCCCGGCAAGGACTTCGAGCACGAGCCGCTCATCGCGGTCCTCACCTCGCACCTGAGCGGGCCGCGCGCCGAGGTGCAGGCGGGCCAGGCGCTGCAGCGGGTGCTGCTGGCGGCCGCGGCCGACGGCCTGTCCGCGTCGTTCCTCTCGCAGATCGTCGAGGTCGGCGGGCCGCGCAACGAGCTGCGCCGGCTCATCGGCGGCACCCGCCCGCCGCAGGTCGTGATGCGCATCGGGCGCGGCTACCCGGTCGTCGCGACCCCGCGGCGACCGGTCGCCGACCTCGTCGCCCCCGCACCCTCGCCCACGGCCTGAGCGCCGACCCGCCCCCTACCGACGGAGGAGACCACCATGACCGTGCCCGGCGACCCGGTCCCGGCCCCGACCCTGCCCGACCCGCCGCCGGTGCTCCCGCCGGCCGGCCCCCCGCCAGGCCCGCCGGGGGCCCGGCCGCTCGCCCGCGCGCGACTGCCGCTGCGCCGCAGCCGCCGCGACCGGGTCTTCGGCGGGGTGTGCGGCGGGATCGCCCGCCACCTCGACGTGGACCCGGTGCTGCTGCGCGTGGCGGCGGTGGCGCTGGCGCTGTCCGGCGGTGTCGGGGTGCTCGCCTACCTCGTCGCGTGGGTCGTGCTCCCCGAGGCCGACGAGGACGAGCCGGAGACCGCCGCACCGCCCGCGGGCCGGCACGCCGTGGCCATCGCCGTGGGTGCGGCGCTGGTCGGTCTCGGGGTGCTGCTCCTGGTGCGGCAGTGGCTGCCGTGGTTCGGCGCGGAGGTGTTCTGGCCGCTGGTCGTCGTCGCGGTCGGTGCGCTCGTCCTCGTCACGGCCCGGCGGTGAGCGCGGTGGCCACCTGGACGACCGGCGGTGTGACGACCGGCGGCACCTCGGCGGACGGCGCGACGACACCGTACGCGCGCGCCGGCGGGCCCGCGCCCTCCGGCGGGGTGCGCTGGGACCGCGTCCTCGTCGGGCTGCTGCTCGCGGGTCTGGGCGCGGCCTGGCTGCTCGACGGCGCCGGCGTCGCGGTCGGCTGGTCCCTGCTGCCCGCCGCCGGGCTCGTCCTGGCGGGCGTGGTGCTGCTGCTCGGGCTGGCCGGCGGTACCGGCCGCGGGACCGTCGCAGTCCTCGGGATCGTGCTGCTGGGCCTGTCCGTCGCCGTCGGGGTCGGTGCCGGGCGCTTCACCGGCCCGGTGGGCGACCTGACGCTGGTCCCCGGCCCCGCCGACTGGGCGGGCGGCACGACGAGGCTGTCGGCCGGCACGGTCGTGGTCGACCTGACCGGCGCCGCCCCGCCGCCCACCGGCCGGGCGGCCGTCGAGCTGGGGGCGGGGCGGGTCGTCGTCCGGCTGCCGGAGGACGCGCGGGTCCGCGTCGAGGCGACGGTCGTCATGGGCTCGGTCCAGGTCGACGGCACGAAGGTCCAGGAGGGCGTCGACCTGGCGTGGACCGACCCGCTCGCCGACCCGGACTCCGGCCCGGTGCTCACCGTCGCGATCGCGACCGGAGACCTGGAGGTGCGCCGTGGCGCGTCCTGAGCACCCCGCGCTCGTCCTCGGGGGCGGCACCGGGTTCCTGCTGGCCGGACTGGTCCTGTTCCTCCAGGAGGCCGGGCTGCTCGTACCGTACTGGTCGCTGGCCCTGCCACTGATCCTCGTTCTCGTCGGCGTGGTGACGGTCGTGAGCGGGGCCACCGGGGCACACCGCTCGCGGGCCGCGGGCCGCTGACGGCCCGCCGCGCCCGGGCCGGCGGCCCGGGCGCGGCGGGAGCGCTACGCGGCGGGCGGCCGGGGCACGAGCGGGGCGTGCCGGTGGTGCGCCAGCGCCAGCAGCAGCACACCGAGCCCGCAGGCCAGCATGACCGGCTGGAGCACGTTGTACCGGCCGAACACGGCCAGCTGGGCGGCGATCCAGGCCACCTGCGCGGCACCCGCGCCCACCGACGCCACCGCCGCGAACGGGGCGCGGCGCAGCTCGGCGACGGCCGCGACCCCCATCGGCAGCGCGACGACCACGAACAGCAGCACCCCAGGCAGCACCCAGGAGCCGAACGGGGAGCCCTCGAGCCACTCCGCGGGCATCCCGATGACGTTGCCCGCCGCCAGCCCGACCGCGCCGTAGCAGGCCGCGGCGGCGACGAGCAGCTCCAACCCGGCGGTCGCCCACGGCAGGCGCGCACGGGACACGGGCTCGGTGACGGTCATGAGGTCCTCCTCGGTCGGGGTCGTCCGACGATCCCGCGGGCCCGCGGCGCGGGGCAGGGGGCGGGAGTCCCGTCGTCCGCGGCCCCGCCCGGCGACGTCCGGGTCCTCCGGCCCTGCCGCCGCGGCTCCCCGGGCGCCACCCTGGGTCCGGATCGGCGAAGGGACGGGGCGATGGACGCGACCGCACTGGTGGAACGGGTCGAGAAGGCGCTGCGGGTGAACCGGGGGTTCGGCGAGCCGGTCACGGTCGGCGGCGTGACCGTCATCCCGGTGGGCCACGTCGGCGGCGGGGCGGGCGGTGGCGCGGGCCGCGAGACCCGCGCCGGGCTGCTCACCGCGCGCGTGATCGTCCGCGCCCGGTCGTGAACGGCCAGGTCGTGAGCCCACCGGTCGCGGGCGCGGGCGGTGGGGGGACGGCCCGCACCGGGTCCGCGCTCGTCGTCGCGACCGGCCCGGCGGGGGTCCCCGCGTGGGTCCGGCGCTGGTGCCGCCGGGCGGATCGGCCCCTGCGGACCGAGCCCCGCACCGGCGACCAGGCCGCCGCGCTCGCCGACGGCGCGGCCCTGCTGCTCACCCGCGGCAGCACGGAGACCTCCGCGCCGGCGACGGTCGTCGCCGCCGTCCGGGAGCTGCCCGCCGACGCACCGGTGCTCGCCGCCGCCGCGGACGTCGCCCGGCACCTGGGCGCGACGGTGCTCGCCGTGCACGCGGTCCCGCTGTCCTTCGGTGAGCGCAGCGTCGGCCTGGCCGACGCCGTGGATCGCGGCCGGCGCACCCTCGACGCGGCCGCCGGCATGCTGAAGCCGACCGGGGTGCCCGCGCGGGTCGCCCTGGTCCGCCGGTGGCCGCACGAGATCGTCGGCGAGGAGGCCGGGGCCGACCTGCTCGTGGTCGGCAGCGCCCGGCGGGGCCGCGGCACCCGGCCCGACCCGCTCGTCCCGTTCGGCCCCGTTACCCGCAGCGCGGCGCAGCACGCACCGTGCCCGGTGCTCGTCGTCCCCCGGTCGCCCTGACCCGGCGCCCCCACCCCCTCGTTGCAGCAAGGCCACCTTCACGCAACGAGGTTGCGTGAAGGTGGCCTTCCTGCAATCCGGGCGGGCCGGCGCCCCGGGGCGGCCGGGTCAGCTCCGGGCGGAGCCGGAGTCGGCGGCGCGGCGGGGCAGCCGCCAGTTCGGGCGGACCCAGTGGCAGGTGTACCCGCCGGGGTACTTCTGCAGGTAGTCCTGGTGCTCCGGCTCGGCCTCCCAGAAGTCACCGGCCTCGGCGACCTCGGTGACGACCGGCCCGGGCCACAGGCCCGACGCGTCGACGTCGGCGATCGTGTCGAGCGCGACCCGCTTCTGCTCGTCGCCGATGTAGTAGATGGCGGAGCGGTAGCTGCGGCCGCGGTCGTTGCCCTGCCGGTCGCGCGTCGACGGGTCGTGGATCTGGAAGAAGAACTCCAGGATCTCGCGGTAGCTGATCGTGGCGGGGTCGAACACGACCTCGACCGCCTCGGCGTGGTCGCCGTGGTTGCGGTACGTCGCGTTCGGCGTGTCCCCGCCCGAGTAGCCGACGCGGGTGGAGACCACCCCCGGGCGGGCCCGCAGCAACTCCTGGGCGCCCCAGAAGCAGCCACCGGCGAGGATCGCCTTCTCCGTCATCGTCGGACCTCCACAGGTTCGGTCTCGCACGTTCCCACCGTGCCGTCCCGGCACGGGTACCACCCCGCCCAACGTCGCGTCCCCGACCGATGTTCCGGCCGATGTTCCGGCGGCGGCCGTGGCAGGGTGCCGGGCATGGACCTCTCCGCCGACGCCGTGGGCGGCTGGCTGCAGCTGCCCGGTTCCGCCACCGCCGAGGTCACGGGCTCGGTCGGGTTCGACTTCGTGTGCGTCGACACCCAGCACGGGCTGATCGGCGACGACGCCCTGCTGACCATGCTGCAGGCCCTCGACGCCACCGGCACGCCGACGCTGGTGCGGGTCGCGCGCAACGAGCCCGACGTGATCGGCCGCGCCCTGGACCGGGCCGCGGCCGGCGTCGTCGTCCCGCTGGTGGACACCGCCGAGCAGGCCGCGGCCGCCGTCGCCGCCTGCCACTACCCGCCGCGGGGCGTGCGCAGCTACGGCCCCACCCGCGGCACCTGGCGGGAGCGGCCCGACCCGGTCTGCGTGGTGATGGTGGAGACCCCGGCGGCCGTCGCGGCGCTGGCGGACATCCTCGCCGTGCCCGGCGTCGACGGGGTGTTCGTCGGCCCGTCGGACCTGTCGCTGGGCACCGGCACGGCACAGGACGGCGACCCGGCGTTCGACGCGCTGCTCACGGAGATCGTGGGCGCGGTCCGGGCGGCTGGCCTGCCGGTCGGGATCTTCTGCGCCTCGGCCGCCCACGTGCACCGGTTCCGCGCGCTGGGCTTCACCTTCTTCGCCGGCCCGTCGGACGCCGCGCTGCTGCGCGGGGCCGCGGCCGAGCACCGGCGGCGCAGCGCACCCGCGTAGCGCGGCCGCGACGGGCTCACACCATGGTCAGCCCGCCGCTCACCGACAAGGTCTGCCCGGTGACGTAGCCCGCGGCGTCGGAGGCGAAGAACGCGACCGCCGCCGCGACGTCGGCGGGCGCGCCCAGGCGGCGCATCGGGACGGCGCGGGTCATGCCGGCGACCACCTTCGCCCCGTCCGGCGACGCGTCCGCGAACGCCTGCAGCATCGCGGTGTCCGTCGGGCCCGGGCAGACGGAGTTCGCGGTGACGCCGTGCCGGGCGACCTCGCGGGCGAGGGTCTTGGTGAACGCGACGACGCCGCCCTTCGCCCCGGAGTAGACGGCCTCCAGCGACGACCCGACGCGCCCGGCGTCCGACCCGATGGTGACCACGCGCCCGAAGCCGCGCTCGACCATCCCGGGCACGACCGCGTGACAGACCCGCAGCATGCCCATGAAGTTGACGTCGACCACCCGGTGCCAGAACTCCTCGGTGGTGTCGAGGAACGGCATGAAGTCGTCCCAGCCGGCGTTGTTGACCACGATGTCGAC
>JAPLAT010000271.1 GCA_026393175.1 Pseudonocardiales bacterium | reverse complement strand
CCGGCCGCCAGCGCGGCCCGGCAGCGGTCGACCAGGGCCACGCCGTCCGGGGTGTCGAGGCGGTCGATCGGGTAGCGGTCGAGGTCGATCACCTCGGGCAGGCTCGTCACCCAGCAGAGCCTGCCACGCCCCGGCCCGGCAGCTCAGCTAGGCGTACCGGACGTAGACATCGTCGAAGTCGACCGTGATCACGAACCGCACCGCATCCACCCCCGGCGCGAAGACCGCCTCGATGCCGACTGCAGACCCCTCGCCGGCCTGCGCCGCCGACTCCACCCGGAGCGTGCCGTCCACGACCGTCACCGTCGGGGCAGCCTCGCCCGCACCGAGCCAGCGTCCCGCGTCAAGGGTGGAGCCGGAGAAGTCCTCGAACAGGACGAACCCGTCGCCGGAGGAGCTGGCCGATGTGTCCACCTGGGAGCCGGTGCTCGCCACCACAGCGACCACGACGGCGAGCACGCCTACGAGTGCGGCACCAGCGGCGAGCAGACTCCGTCGCCGGGTGCGGCCCCGGTTGAGCACGGTCACCAGCGAGTCGAGATCGGCCGCGAATGTCTCGTGGTCAAGCCGGTGGGCTGACCCGGGTCCGGGCCCGGCGCGTCGACGGTCCCGGTCCCAGGCGTCCAGGCAGGTCCGGACCCACGCAGGGGAGGGGTCCCGGTGCGGACCTGAGAGCATGTCGCCATGTTCGGCATCCCCATCACCCCGCACCCCGACGGCTCGTTCCGTGCCACTGCGATGGTCGAGGCGGGCCGGTCCTCGGCCGTCGTCAAGCGCGCCTGGGTCACGTTCGGATCCACCTGGGGCGGCAGCCACGTGCTCATCACGGCGCTCGACGACCACGGCAACGTCATGCCGCGCGGCGTCCTGCAGACCGACGTGCCCAACAACCGGCGTGTCGTGCTGGAGATGCCGTCGGGCGCGGTGATGGTGACGGTCGAGGGGCGCACGGACCCCGGCGCCGTACCGGCCGCCGGGGTCTCGGAGATCTGGCGCGACTACGACTGACCCGGCCCGGGGAGGCCCGCTCGACGGGCTGTGCCGGATCGAACTGTCATAACATCGATTATCGGATGTCTACTGACCTCGGCCGGTGCGCTCCTGCAGTTCGTCGATCTTCTTCGAGGCGTCGGCCTTGGACAGTTCGTCCGGCACGTCCTCGCCCGCCTCCTGGGCCAGCGTCTGGAGGTAGGACTTCTGCGGACCGGTCATCGGCTCGTCGCCGGTGGTCCAGTCGGCGGGATCCTTCTCGGCACTCGGGATGTTCTCGTCAGGCATGGCTCGAACATATCTTCGAGCCCCTCCCCGTGCAGCACGAGACGACCGCGGCCGTCGTTATGACAGCGCTGCTCAGCCCGGGACGGGCGGCTGGTCCACCAGCTGCGCGAGGTAGAGCTGCTCACCCAGCTTCTCGATGAGCTCGAGGTTGGTCTCGATGTAGTCGATGTGGTGCTCCTCGTCGGCGAGGATCTCCTCGAGCAGGGCCGCGGTGGTGGCGTCACCCTTGGCCCGGCACATCATGACGCCCGGGCGCAGGCGCTCGACGACGCCGAGCTCGATGGAGAGGTCGGCCTCGAGCTGCTCCTTGACGGTCTGCCCGATGCGCAGGGTGCCCAGGCGCTGGTAGTTCGGCAGGCCCTCGAGGAAGAGGATGCGGTCGGTGATCTTCTCCGCGTGCTTCATCTCGTCGATGGACTCGTCACGCGTGTAGGCCGCGAGCTTGGTCAGCCCCCAGTTCTGCTGCATCTTCGCGTGCAGGAAGTACTGGTTGATCGCCGTGAGCTCGCTGGTGAGCTGGGCGTTCAGGAGCTCGATGACTTCGGGGTCGCCACGCATGGGTGAAGGTGTCCTCGCGTCGGGGAAACTGTCGAGGACGACGGTAACGGGCCGTCCCGACCACTCCGGACGCAGGATGACCTGCAGCGAAGCGAGGTTGACCTTCGTGTCGGTGAGGACGACCTCAGGCGGTGGCGGGCATCTCCGACAGCTCGGAGGGCGCCAGCGCGGCCGTGAGCAGGGTGTCGATGTGGCCCTGGCAGCCGCCGCAGCCGGTGCCGGCCTCCGTGGCCTCGCCGACCTCCTCGACGGTGCGCGCGCCGCGCCCGATGCACGAGCGGATCTGGCGGTCGCACACGGCGAAGCACATGCACACGTACACCAGGCACCCCTTTGGTCAGGTAAGGCTATGCTCCCAGAGCCTCCCGCCCGAGCGCAATAGGCTGGGGGGGTGCCGCTCGACGAGTACCGCCGCAAGCGCGACTCCGCCCGCACGCCGGAGCCCGTCCCGGAGCAGGACCCGGAGGCCGACGGCCCGGGCACGCGCTTCGTCATCCAGGAGCACCACGCCCGGCGACTGCACTGGGACGTCCGCCTGGAGCGCGACGGCGTGCTGGTCTCCTGGGCCGTGCCGAAGGGCCTGCCGACCGACAACGAGACGGTCCGCCTGGCCGTGCAGACCGAGGACCACCCGCTGGAGTACCTGGACTTCCACGGCGAGATCCCGGCGGGCGAGTACGGCGGCGGCCGCATGACGATCTGGGACACCGGGACCTACGAGACCGAGAAGTGGCACTCCCGCGAGGTCGCCGTCGTCTTCCACGGGGAGCGGGCGAAGGGCCGGTTCATCTTCATCCGCTCCGGGCGCGGGGAGAACGACTGGCTGCTGCGCCGGTGGGGGCCGGCCCCCGGCGAGCCCCTGCCCCGCGAGGCCCGCCCGATGGAGGCGGTGCCCGGCGACTTCCCGGACGGGGAGGGCTGGTGGGTGCAACCGGCGTTCGGCGGCCGCCGGGTGCTCGTCCGGGTCGAGGGCGGGCGCGCCGGCGTCTCCGACGCCGCGAGCGGTGAGACGCTGGCCCCGGACGGGCTGCGCGGGCTCGGGCCGTCGCTGTCGGCCACGTCGGTGCTGCTCGACGGCGAGCTGGTCGGCGAGGACCTCTGGATCTCCGACGTGCTGCACCTCGACGGCCGCGACTGCACGCCGCTGCCGCTGCGCGAGCGCCGCGGGCTGCTCGACGGGCTGCCGCTGTCCGGGCCGCACTGGCGCCCGGCGCCGGTGTTCCCCGGGGCGGGCGCCGAGGTCGTCGCCGCCATCGGGCAGCAGGGCCTGCCCGCCGTCGTGGTGAAGGACCCGGAGGCGCCGTACGTGCCCGGGCCGAGCGAGCGCTGGGTCGAGGTGCCGACCGGGCGGCGAGCCCCCGCCGCTCCCCCGCCGCCCGCGCGCGGCCCGAAGGTGGGCCGGGCCCGGCTGACCAACCCGGACAAGGTCCTCTACCCGATGACCGGCACCACGAAGGCCGAGGTCTGGGAGTACTACCAGGCCGTCGCCGAGGTGATGCTGCCGCACCTGCGGGACCGGCCCCTGACCATGGTCCGCTGGCCCGACGGGGTCGAGCGCGGCTCGTTCTTCGAGAAGGACGTCTCGCGGCACGCGCCGGGCTGGATCCGCACCGCCCGCGTCGGGACCCCGGGCGGGCGCTCCGAGAACGCCGACTTCCCGGTGATCGAGGACGCGGAGGGGCTCGCCTGGGCGGCCAACCTCGCCGCGCTGGAGCTGCACGTCCCGCAGTGGCGGCTCGGCCCGCGCGACGGCCGTCAGCCGCCCGACCTCGTCGTGTTCGACCTGGACCCGGGCGAGGGCACCACCGTCGTCGACTGCGCCCGCGTCGCGCTGCGGATCGCCGAGCGCCTCGCCGAGGACGACCTCGCGGCCTGGCCGCGCACCAGCGGCGGCAAGGGGATGCAGCTCTACCTGCCGGTGACGGTGTCGCGCCCGGAGCAGACCTCGGAGTTCGCGAAGGCGCTGGCCGAGGACATGTCGCGGGAGGACCCGGGACGCGTCACGGCGGTGATGGCGAAGGCGCGCCGGCGCGGGCGGATCTTCGTGGACTGGAGCCAGAACAACCCGCACAAGACGACGATCGGCAGCTACTCGCTGCGCGGGCGGGCCCGGCCCACCGTCGCCACGCCGGTGACGTGGGACGAGGTGCGGGCCTGCCGCCGCGTCGAGGACCTGGTGTTCACCCTGGCCGACCTGCCCGGCCGCATCGCCGAGCACGGCGACCTCATGGCACCGGTGCTCACCACGACCCAGCGGCTGCCGCGGCGCCGCACCGGGCCCGGATAGCCTGCGCGATCATGGGACGACACCCCTACCTCGACGGCCCCTACCCCCGCGCCTACGCGCACCGCGGCTGGCACACCGGCGGCGGGCTGGAGAACACCCTCGCCGGGTTCGTCCGGGCCGTCGACGAGGGGTTCGGCTACCTGGAGCTGGACGTCCACGCGACCACGGACGGCGTGGCCGTCGTGCACCACGACGCCACCCTGGACCGCACCACCGACGGCTCAGGCCGGCTCGCCGCCCTGCACTCCCGCGCGCTCGCCGGCGTGCGCGTGGGCGGCCGGGAGCCGATCCCGCTGCTGGAGGAGGTGCTCACGACGCTGCCCGGCACGCGGGTGACGGTCGAGCTGAAGTCCGCGGCGGCCGTCGACGTCGTGCTGGCGCTGCTGGAGCGGCTCGACGCGTGGCCGCGGGTGTGCCTGGGCGGGTTCGACGAGCGCTGGCTGGCCAGGGCGCGGCGGCTGGCCGGGCCCCGGCTGTGCACGTCCATGGGGCAGGCCTCGGCGCTGGGCCTGCGCTCCCGGGCCTGGGTCGACGCGCTGCCCGGGCCGCTGTCGCGGCTGCCCGCGCTCCCCTTCGCCGGGCAGCTCGCCCAGCTGCCGCGCCGGTTCGGGCGGCTGACGGTCGTGGACGAGCGGCTGGTCGCCGCCGCGCACGCCGCGGGCCGCGAGGTGCACGTGTGGACCGTGGACGACCCGGCCGAGATGGCCGAGCTGCTCGACATGGGCGTGGACGGCCTGCTCTCCGACCGCCCCGACCTGCTGCGCGAGGTCCTGCGCTCCCGGGGCGCCTGGCCCGCCTGACCGGTCCTGCCGGCCCTCGTGCGCGCGCAGAGGTGTTCTCGCACTCGTCGCCGCGCACGGGCGACGGAGCCGCTATGTTTCGCGCCGTGACGGTCGACGCGAGGCCCCTCACCCGCCGCCAGGTCGTGGCCTGGGGCCTCTGGGACTGGGGATCGGCGGCCTACAACGCCGTCATCCTGACGTTCGTCTTCTCCGTCTACCTGACCGACGCGGTCGGGGCCGACCTGACCGGCCCGATCAGCGCGAACAGCTGGCTGGGCTGGTCGATCGGGGCGTCCGGGCTGCTCATCGCGGTGCTCGCGCCGGTGATCGCGAAGCGGGCCGACGCGGCGGGCCGGCGCAAGCGGGCCGTCGCGGTCTGGACGCTGCTCACCATCGCGACGATGGCCGGGCTGTTCCTCGTCGAGGACGACGCGTCGTTCCTGGCCCTCGGCCTGGTGCTGCTCGGCCTGGGCTCGATCTTCTTCGAGCTGGCGTCGGTGTCCTACAACGCGGTGCTCACCCAGGTGTCGACGCCGGAGACGGTCGGGCGGGTCTCCGGGTTCGGCTGGGCGATGGGCTACCTCGGCGGGATCGTGCTGCTGCTCGGCGTGTACGTCGGGCTGATCGCGGGCGGCGACGACGGCGCGGGCGGGCTGCTCGGCGTGCCCACCGAGGGCGGGCTCAACATCCGGGTCGTCGCACTGGTGGCGGCGGCCTGGTTCCTGCTGTTCGCGATCCCGCTGCTGGTCAGCGTGCCGGAGGTGCCGCCCGCCGCGGACCGGCCGCCCGCCCCCGGCGTCGTCGGCGCCTACCGCGAGCTGTTCGCCGACCTCCGCGCGCTGTACCGGGAGAGCCCGCACACGCTCTACTTCCTGGGCGCGAGCGCGCTGTTCCGGGACGGGCTGGCCGCGGTGTTCACCTTCGGCGCCGTCCTCGCCGTGACGGTCTACGGCATCGCCGAGGACGACGTGCTGATCTTCGGCGTGGCGGCGAACGTCGTCGCGGCGGCGGGGGCGCTGGTGGCCGGGCGGATCGACGACCGGGTCGGCCCGAAGGCCGTCATCGTCGCCTCGCTGACGGGCATGATCGCCGTCGGGCTGGTGCTGCTCGTGGTGTCCGGACCGGCCGCGGTGTCCTTCCTCGCGCCCAGCCTGGTCGGGCTGTTCACGTTCCTGTTCGCCTCCGACCGCGCGGGCATCGTCGGCATCGTGCTGGTGCTGGCCCTCGGGCTGCTCGCCCTGCTGCCCGTGCGCCGACCGGCGTGAGCAGGGCCGCGCCGGGCACGCCGAGCGCCCCGAGCACCGAGGCCGAGCGCCGCGGCTGGGTCTTCTACGACTCGGCCAACCAGGTCTTCCAGACCTCGGTCGTCACGGTCTTCCTCTCGCTCTACCTCACCGGCGTCGCCGAGGCCGACGCCCGGGCCCGCGGGCAGGCCTGCACCGGCGACAGCGCGCTCGTCGACTGCGACGTGTCGCTGCTCGGGACCGAGGTCGCCGCGGGGTCGGTGTTCGGCTACCTGATCTCGCTCGCCACGGTGCTGCAGGTGCTGGTCCTGCCGATCACCGGCGCCGTCGCCGACCGCACGCAGGACAAGCGCCGGATGCTCGGCGCGGCCGCGTTCGTCGGGGCGGGCGCCACCGCGGCGCTGGCGTTCACCGCCGGCACGAACTGGCAGGTCGGGTTCGTCCTGTTCCTCGTCGCGAACACCGCGTACGGGGCGTCGATCGTCGTCTACTACGCCTACCTGCCCGAGCTCGCGGGGCCGGACGAGCGCGACGCGCTCTCCTCGCGCGGGTGGGCGTTCGGCTACCTCGGCGGCGGGCTCGCCCTCGTCGTGCACCTGGTCGTCTACCTGGGCCGCGACGCGATCGGGCTCTCCGAGGCCGACGCCGTGCGCGTCTGCTTCGTCATCGCCGGCGTGTGGTGGGCGGCGTTCACGCTGGTCCCGCTGCGCCGGCTGCGGCGCCACCGGCCCCCGCAGGGCGACGAGCGCGGCGCGGCCGTGCTCACCGCCGGGTTCCGTCAGCTCGCCGGGACGCTGCGGGAGGCGCGCGCCTACCCGCTGACGCTCGCGTTCCTCGGCTGCTACCTGATCTTCGCCGACGGCATCACGACCGTCGCGCAGATCGCCGGGCTCTACGGCGAGCGGGAGCTGCTGCTGCCCCGCGAGGTCCTCATCGTCACGATCCTCATCGTGCAGTTCGTCGCGTTCGCCGGGGCGGTCGCGCACGGGCGGCTGGCGGCGCGGTTCGGCGCGCGGCGCACGGTGCTGGGCAGCCTGGCCGGCTGGACGGTCGTCGTCACCGGGGCCTACTTCGTCACCGCCGGGCAGCAGCTGCAGTTCTACGCGGTGGCGCTGGGCATCGGGCTGCTGCTCGGGGGCACGCTGGCGCTGACCCGCTCGCTGTTCAGCCAGATGGTCCCGGCCGGGCGCGAGGCGGAGTACTTCGCGCTCTACGAGATCGGCGAGAAGGGCACCTCGTGGCTGGGTCCGCTGGTGTTCGCGGCGGTCGCCGACGCCACCGGCTCGTTCCGCCCGGCCATCGTCTCGCTGGTGGCGTTCTTCGTCGTGGGCGGCCTGCTGCTCGCCGCGGTGCCGGTCCGCCGGGCGATCCGCGCGGCCGGTAACGAGGAACCGGCGGTCGTGTAAACAGCCGCGCACCGGCCAGTGACATGAATCACACTTGGCTGACACGTCACATCGGCGTGTGCGATCGGGCCGTATGGGGGACACTCATTGATCGGGGCGGCAAACAGCTGGTGTCGGTCGTGTGACATCGACACCCGTGGTGAGCCGCCCCTTATTCGGGAACAAGCGTCTGCTCCGCAGACGTTACACCCGCCGAATGGGACCGAGGGAGCCTCCCTCGGTCGGTGAAGTGGAGGATGACGCATGGCCGACCGCGTGCTCCGTGGCAGCCGGCTCGGGGCTGTCAGCTACGAGACCGATCGCAACCACGACCTCGCGCCGCGGCAGTCGATGCGCTACGCGTGCCCGCGCGGGCACGACTTCGAGGTGCCTTTCGCGAACGACGCCGAGGCGCCGCACACCTGGGAGTGCCGCCTGCACGGCAGCATCTCCAAGCTCGTGGACGGCACCGAGCCCGAGCAGAAGAAGGTCAAGCCCCCGCGCACGCACTGGGACATGCTGCTGGAGCGCCGCTCCGTCGCCGACCTCGAGGTGCTCCTCACCGAGCGTCTCGAGCTGCTGGCCGAGCGGCGTCGCGAGATCGCCTGACGATCGCCACCCCGGAACCCGGATCCCCTCCTCGGGGGGTCCGGGTTCCGTCGTCTCCGTGGCAGGCTGGCCGCGTGACCGCGCCGACGGCCGACCCCGGCCACCTCGCGTTCTGGGGGCGCCCGGACGCCGAACGGGCCGCGACGTTCGCGGCGCTGCGCCGGCAGGACCGCCCGCGGTGGATCCCCTTCCGCAACCGGATGCCGTTCGTCCCCACCGACGACCGGTTCCTCGCCGTCGTCCGGCACGCCGACGTCGTCGCGGCCAGCCGCGACCCGGGCCTGTTCGGCAACGAGCCGACCGCCGCCTCCCTCTACGACCTGCCGCCCTACCTCGCCCGCTACCTCGGGTCGATGATCAACATGGACGGCCCGCGGCACGCCCGGATGCGCAAGGTCGTCGCCAGGGCGTTCTCCCCGCGCCTCATCGCGCGCCTGGAGGACGGCGTCCGGGCCCGGGCGCAGCGGATCGTGGACGACGTGGCCGCGCGCGGGCCCGGCGACGTCGTCGCCCAGGTGGCCGGGCGGCTGCCGGTGCAGGTCGTCTGCGACGTGCTCGGCATCCCCGAGGACCAGCACCCCCTGGTCACCCGGCACGGCGAGACGCTGGTCGGCTTCAGCGACCCCGAGCACACCGGCATCCCCCGCGAGTACCTGCTGCGGCACGGCTCGCCGGGCCCGCAGCACGTCCTGCCCGGCAGCCTGCGGATCATCCGGGCCGGGCACGACCTGACGACACTGGTGCGCCGGATCGGGCGCGACCGGCTCCGCGAGCCGCGCGACGACCTCGTCTCCACGCTCGTGCACGCCGACGTCGACGGCGAGCGGCTCACCCCGCGCGAGGTCGGCACGCTGTTCATCCTGCTGGTGCTGGCCGGCAGCGAGACCACCCGCGCGACGCTCGCGCACGCCCTGCGGCTGCTCACCGACCATCCCGAGCAGCGCGCTCTGCTGCTCGACGACCTCGAAGGGCGGCTGCCCGGGGCGGTGGAGGAGGTCGTGCGGCACGCCAGCCCGGTGATCCAGTTCCGGCGCACCGCCACCGGCGACGGCGAGATCGGCGGCACCCCGGTGCGCAAGGGCGACAAGGTCCTGCTGTTCTACACCTCGGCCAACCGCGACGAGGACGTGTTCGCCGAGCCGGACCGCTTCGACCTCACCCGCTCCCCCAACCCGCACCTGGGCTTCGGCGGCCCGGGCCCGCATTACTGCCTCGGCGCGAACCTCGCCCGGCTGGAGGTGCGGGTGATGCTCGGCGCGCTGCTCGCCCGGTTCCCGCAGGTGCGCGCCGTCGGGGAGCCGGAGATGCTGCTGTCGAGCTTCACCCACGGGGTCAAGCGGATGCGGTTCGCCGTCTGACCGGCCGGGCTCCGGCTACGCGTCGAGGACCTGCCCGGCGCGGGACACCACGGGCGGCTGCGTGGACCACGGGAAGTTGATCCACCGGTCGGTCCGGCGCCAGACGTACTCGCAGCGCACCGTCGAGTGCGGCTTCTCGTAGACCACGGCGCAGCGGACGTCGGCGACGTGGCCCGCGCAGAAGTCGCGGACCAGCTTGAGCGTGGCCCCGGTGTCGGCGACGTCGTCGGCCACCAGGACCCGCGCGCCGGACAGGTCGACCACGTTCGGCACCGGCGGCAGCATGATCGGCACGGGCAGCCGCTCGTCGACGCCGGTGTAGAACTCCACGTTCGCGACGTGCAGGTTCTTCACGTCCAGGGCGTAGCCCAGGGCGCCGGCGACGAACAGCCCGCCCCGGGCGATGGACAGGATGATGTCGGCCGCGTAGCCGTCGGCGGCGACCTGCTCGGCCAGCTCGCGGGACGCGGTGCCGAACAGCTCCCAGGTGAGGGTCTCCCGCTCCGCCCCGTCGCTCACGACCGCACCCGCGCCCGGCGGCCCTGCAGCACCCGCTCTAGGCCCCAGCGGGTGACCCGCCACAGCGCCTCGGTGACGATCGCCCGGTTCATCTTCGACGACCCGCGGGCCCGCTCGGTGAAGGTGATCGGCACCTCGCGCACCCGGAACCCGGCCTGCACGGCGCGCCAGGCCATGTCGACCTGGAAGCAGTAGCCCTGCGAGGCGACCTCGGACAGGTCCAGCTCCTCGAGCACCTGCCGGCGGAACGCGCGGTAGCCGCCGGTGATGTCGCGGATCGGGACGCCCAGCGCCAGCCGCGAGTAGACGTTGCCGCCCCGGGAGAGCCATTCGCGGTGCGCGGGCCAGTTCACCACCCGCCCGCCCGGCACGTACCGCGAGCCGAGCACCAGGTCGGCCTCGCGCAGCGCCTCGAGCAGCAGCGGCAGGTCCTCCGGCGCGTGCGAGCCGTCGGCGTCCATCTCCACGACGACCTCGTGCTCGCCGGCCAGCGCAGTGGCGAACCCGGCGAGGTACGCCGCGCCCAGGCCGTCCTTGGCGGTGCGGTGCAGCACCCGGATCCGGGGGTCGGCGGACGCCATCGCGTCGGCCAGCTCGCCCGTGCCGTCCGGGCTGGAGTCGTCGACCACGAGGACGTCGGCCTCCGGCACGGCCGCGTGCAGGCGCGCCACCACCGGTCCGAGGTTCTCGCGCTCGTCGTAGGTCGGGATCACGACCAGCACCGGACCCGGGACCTCACCCATCGACGTTCCTCTCCGCCGGCTCCGTCCGGCGCCGTGCTGCGGCGGCCGCGACGATCGCGCCCACCCCGACGGCGACGAGCACCCACTCGGGGCCCGACCGCAGTCGAGCCGCGATCGTAGTCGTGCTCCGCAGGACGGTCCGATCCACCAGCACCGCCGGCACGAACCGCTCGGTCGCGGCGGTGACCGCACCGTCCGCGGTGACCGTCGCGCTGACCCCGCTCGTGGTCGCGACGAGCGTCGCCCGGTCGAACTCCACGGCCCGCACGCGCGACATCGCGAGCTGCTGGAACGTCATGTCGGTGAACCCGAACGTGGCGTTGTTGCTGGGCACCGCGAGCACCTCGGCCCCGGCGGCGACGCTGTCGGCGAGCAGGTCGTCGAAGGCGATCTCCCAACAGATCGCGATGCCCACGCGCACGTTCGCGACGTCGAGCGCGCCCTCCCCCGGCCCGGGCAGGAAGTTGCTGGCCCGGTCCACGTACGGGGAGAACGCGCGGAAGAAGCTGCGCCACGGCATGTACTCGCCGAAGGGCTGCAGGCGGCGCTTGTCGTTGCGCGCGACCGGCCCGACGCCGCCCTCCCAGACCAGGGTGGCGTTGCTGGCGGTCGGGCCGTCGCCGTTGGCCATCTCCGGCGGGTTGCGCAGCACGGCCCCGACCATGATCGGCGCACCGATCGCCCGCGCGGCCCGGTCGATCGCCGCGGCGGCGTCGGGGTTCTGCAGGGGGTCGATGTCGGACGAGTTCTCCGGCCACAGCACGAGGTCGGGCTGCTCGGCCCGGCCCGCGGCGACGTCGGCGGCGAGCCGCTCGGTGGCGAGGACGTGGTTGTCGAGCACGGCGCGGCGCTGGGCGTTGAAGTCCAGCCCGGCGCGCGGCACGTTGCCCTGCACGGCGGCGATGACGGCCGTGCGGTCGGGGGTGGGCCCCGCCGCGGCGGGCACGAGGCCCGCGACCGGCCCGGCCAGCAGCGCCGCGACGAGCGTCGCCGCGACCGGGACGGCGGCCCGCAGCTCCCGGGCGGCCAGGCGGCGGACCAGCTCGCCCAGCGCCAGCCCGGCGAGGACGGTGACGAACGACAGCAGCGGCACCCCGCCGATCGCCGCGACCGGCAGGAACACCCCGTCGGGCTGGCCGAACCCGACCCGCCCCCACGGCATGCCGCCCCACGGGATCCGGGAGCGCACGGCCTCGCCGCCGATCCACACCGCCGCCGCCCACACCGGCCAGGCCCGCAGCCTGCTCACCAGCGCCATCCCGGCGGCGGCGACGGCCACGAACAGCGACTCGAACACCGACAGCGCGATCCAGGGCGTCTCCTGCACGAGCGCGCCGACCCACACGAGCAGCGGCGCGAGGAAGGCCATCGCGAAGACGAACCCGAGCCCGGCCCCCGCCCGTGCGCCGCGGCCCCGCAGCACCTGGCCGAGCAGCGCGAACGCCGGCAGGGCCAGGTACCAGGCCGTGCTCGGGGGGAAGCTCAGGTACAGCAGCCAGCCGCCCGCGCCGGCCCCGAGGACGCGCAGCAGGGACGCCGCCCGCGGGCGGGACCCGCTCGCGGCGGGTGCGGGGTCGGTGGTGGGTGCGGCCACGCGCACGAGCCTACGGGCGGCGCGTGTGCCCCCCGTGACGGCATGATCCCCGCCCCCACCGAGTTGCAGCAAAGCCACTTTCACGCAATCTCCTTGCGTGAAAGTGGCTTTGCTGCAACGGGGGTGGCCGGTCAGCGGGCGCCGGCGAGCAGGTGGGCGTTGCCCAGGGCGTCCAGCACGCCCGGGGCCCCGCTGCGCCGGTACCACTCGTAGCCGTAGGCGGCGGCGAAGCCGTCCTCGGGCACGTCCTCGGGGCCCAGCTGGCTGGCGTGGGCGGTGATGGCCGCCCGCTTGACGGCGAGCTGGCCGGGGGTCCCGGTCACGGCCAGGGCGATCTCGGCGGTGACCCGGCCGAAGGGGGTGCGCGCCGACCGGGCCGCGCCGTGCACGAGGTGGCCGTCGCGGGCCGCGGTGTGCAGGTGCTCGCGGTCGACGGTGGTGCGGTAGGCCGTCGCGCCGGTCAGGGCGGCGGCGAGCGCGCCGACCCGGTGCACGGCGCGGTGGTCGGGATGGCCGTAGATGCCGCCGTCGTCGTCGTGCACCAGCGTCGCCGCCCCCTCGGCCTCCGCGAGGTCGGCGACGCGCCGGGCCAGGGCCAGCGGGTCGGCCGCGGCCAGCGCGCGCGGGTGCGCGGTGCCGGGGCCGCCGGGCAGGCCGGAGTCGCGGCCGCCGAGCAGCACCAGGCGGGCGACGCCGAGCAGGCCCGCGGCGGCCTCCAGCTCGGCGACGCGCCGCTCGGGCACGGTCTCGCCGGGCCGCAGCGGCACCCGGGAGCCGCCGAGCTCCCCCGCGGTGCCCAGCACGAGCACGGTGCGGGCGCCGGCGTCGGCGAGGCGGCGCAGCGTCAGGCCGCTGAAGATCGCCTCGTCGTCGGGGTGGGCGTGCAGGACGAGGACGGTGTGACCGGACAGGTCGGGCATGGGGTGATCGCAGACGTGCGGGCCGCCGGGAGGGCGGCAGGCGGACGGGACCGGGGGCTCAGCGGCAGCGACAGCTGCGACAGCACCCCGGACAGCGCACGGCGGCGGCGCGGGTCCGGTCGATCACGCGGGCATCGTGCCACACGTGTCCAGGGCGTCGTGCAGGACCCGCCCGCGCTGCACGGTGCGCAGGCAGCGGGGTGCGCCGGACGGTCCCGCTGCCCCGGTTCCGGCAGGGCCGATTCCCGCAGCCCCGTCGCCCGGCAGCCCGTCCCACAGTGCGTACGACGCGGGCGCCCCGGCGACGACGCGGCCGGCGAGCGGGTCGGCGTCGCCCGCGGCGCGGTGCCCGCCGACGGTGTGTGCGGCGAGCGCCGCCGCCCCGGTCAGGCCCGAGCCGGGGGTGCGGTGCGCGACCGCCGCCCGCACGGCCTCCCACGGCCCGAGCGGGGTGACCGGGGCGTCCGAGCCCAGCGCGAGCACGACCCCGGCGGCGGCGAGCGCGGCGAACGGGTTCATCGGCCGCCACCGGTCGCCGAGCCGCTCCGCGTAGAGGCCGTCCGGGCCGCCCCACAGCGCGTCGAACACCGGTTGCACGCTGGCGACGACGCCCATCGCGGCCAGGGCGGCGATCCCCGCGGCGTCGACCATCTCCAGGTGCTCCACCCGGTGCGCGACGCCCCGCAGGTCCCCGGCCGCGCGCAGGCCCTCGACCAGCACCGCCGCGGCCGCGTCGCCGATGACGTGGAACCCGGCCTGCACCCCGGCGGCGCTGCACGCCGCGACGTGCGCGGCGACGGCGTCCGCGTCGAGGTAGCGGTTCCCCGTACAGCCCGGGTCGTCGGCGTAGGGGGCCGCGAGCGCCGCGGTGCGCGACCCGATCGAGCCGTCGACGAACAGGTCGCCCGCGAGGCCGTGCGCCCCGGTGGCGGCGAGCAGGTCGCGGGCCTCGTCGGCCGATCCGACGGCCTCGCCCCAGTACGGCACGACGTCGGGGCCGGGCCGGGTGCGCAGCGCGGCGAGGTCGGCGCGCGAGGAGATGTCCGGGCCGGCGCACTCGTGCACGACGCCGATCCCGCGGGCCGCGGCGGCGGCCAGGAACGCGTCCTGGGCGGCGTCGCGGACCCGGCCGTCCACCGCGTCCAGCGCGGCCCGGCGGGCGTGGTGGTGGGCGTCGGCGGACAGCGCGCCCGCCGACCAGCCCGCGGCCCCGACGGCGCCGGGGGCGCGGTCCAGCAGAGCGGAGGAGACCAGCGCGGAGTGCACGTCGATGCGGCTGAGGTAGACCGGCGCGCCGGCCGCGGCCCGGTCGAGCGCGGCGCGGTCCGGGACGGACCAGCCGAGGTCCTCCCAGCCGTGGCCCCAGACCAGCGCGCCCGGGCGGGTGGCGGCGCGGGCGGCTACGGCGTCGAGCAGCGCGTCCGCCGACGGGCAGCCGGTGAGGTCGAGCCCGTCGACCAGGAGGCCGGTGGCGGTGGCGTGCACGTGGGCGTCGACGAACGCCGCGGTGAGGACGGCGCCGTCCAGGTGCAGCACGTGGTCGCCCCGCTCGTCCCCGGCCGGGGCGACGCGGACGATCCGGTCCCCGTCGACCTCGACGGCGGCGGGTCCGGAGGGGGCGTCCGGGTCGAGCACCCGGACGCCGAGCAGGACGGTGCGCGGCACCGGTCCTGTCTACACGGGACGGGTTACACCGGACGCTTGGGCATGATCACCCAGAGGACGATGTAGATCACGAACTGCGGGCCCGGCAGGATGCAGGACAGCAGGAAGAGCAGGCGGACGACGAACGGGCTGAGCCCGAACCGCTCCGCGAGACCGGCGCAGACGCCGGCGATGACCTTCCCGTGGCGGGGGCGGGTCAGGGTCGATGCCACTGGTGGGCTCCTCTCGTGCGACGGGGATCGTCGCTCCGTACCGATCCTCCGCCGTCCGCGGGGCACCGGTATCAGGGGAACGTCCGGAGCCGACCCGGGAGTTCCGCCCGGGCCGACCCTGTCAACCCCGGTCCCGGACCTGGGGACGGACCGGCGCGGTCGGGTGAGCGCCGTGGCGCACGGTGAGATCGACGCTGCTCCGCCCGGGGGAACCCGTGCGGCTGTCCACAGGCGTCGGCCAACACCCTTCTCGGGGCCGGGTGCGCTGCCTACCGTTCGTGGCGTGACCCGACCCCGTGTCCTGGCCCCGCTGCTCGTCGTCGCCGGTGCCGTCGCCGCGCTGCTCACCGCGCCCGGCGTCGCGCTCGCGGCGCAGCGCCCCACGGCGGTCGTCGCGCTGGGCGACAGCGCCGCGGCAGGTGACGGCGCGGGCGACTACGAGGCGGGCACGCGCGGGGAGGGCGGCAACTGGTGCCACCGGTCCCCGCACGCCTACGTGCACCGCACCGCGCTCGCCGCGGAGTCGGTGAACCTCGCCTGCTCGGGCGCGGAGTCGGCCGACGTCGGTTTCGGCGCGCCCGGCCACTACACGGAGGGCTCGCAGGCGGCACGGCTGGTCGAGGTGGCCCGGAGCCACCTCGTCACGACCGTGGTGCTGCAGGTGGGGGCGAACGACGAGGCGGACCTCACCGGCATCGGCATCGCCTGCATTCGGGCCTACCTCGACCCCGTCGAGCCCCCCTGCCGGGAGACGGTCGGCCCCACGGTGCCCGCGCGGATGGCCGCCACCGTCCCGCGGGTGGAGGCGGCGCTGGGCGACGTGCGCGCGGCGATGCGCGAGGCCGGCTACGCCGACGACGACTACGCGCTGGTCCTGGCCTCCTACGCGGCGCCGATCACCGAGAACATGGTGCCGTTGCAGGCCGCCCGGGGCTGCCCGTACAGCCGCGCCGACGCGGCCTGGGGCCGCACCACGCTGTTCCCGGCGCTGGCCGGGGCGCTGCGCGGGGTCGCCGAGCGCGGCGGCGCGCGGTTCCTGGACCTGGTGCGGGCCACCGAGGGCTACGAGGCGTGCAGCCGCTCGCCGCGCAGCAGCGAGTACCAGCGGCGGATCACCGTCGACCCGGAGGCGTTCGTCTACGGCGGCCTCGACGCGTTCGGCTACCACCTCGCGCAGGAGTCGTTCCACCCCAACGCGGCCGCGCACGCCGAGATCGGCCGGTGCGTGGGCGAGTTCGTGCGCTCCGCGGCCGCGGCGGGCGCGTGCGTCACCGGGGCCGACGGCCGCAACCGGCTCGAGACCGGGGCGGCCGTGCCGTCCCCGGCCTGAGCGCGGCCGGGTCAGCCCGGGAGCACCACGAGGTCGCGGGGGCGGGAGTTCAGCCGCTCGCAGCCGTCCTCGGTGACCACCACGATGTCCTCGATGCGGGCGCCCCACTGCCCGTCGAGGTACACCCCCGGCTCCACGCTGAACGCCATGCCCGGCTCCAGCACCAGGTCGTTGCCGCCGACGATGTAGGGGTCCTCGTGCACGTCCAGGCCGATGCCGTGCCCGGTGCGGTGCAGGAACCGCTCCCCCAGCCCGGCGGCGGTGATCGGCTCGCGGGCGGCGGCGTCCACCGACTCCGCGGTCACCCCGGGGCGCACGGCCGCGACCGAGCGCTCCTGGGCGTCCTGCAGCACCGCATAGCTCTCGCGGACCGACGCGTCCGGCTCCTCGCCGAGCACGTAGGTGCGGGTGCAGTCGGAGTAGTAGCCGCTGGGCAGCGGGCCGCCGATGTCCACCACCACGACGTCGCCGCGACGCAGCACCGTGTCGGACACGCCGTGGTGCGGGCTGGCCCCGTTGGGCCCGGAGCCGACGATGACGAAGGCGGCGCCGGTGTGGCCCTCCTCGACGATGGCGGCCGCGATGGCCGCCCCCGCCTCCTCCTCGGTGCGCCCGACCTGCACGAACTCGGCCATCCGGGCGTGCACGCGGTCGATCGCGGCGCCCGCCGCGCGCAGCTGCGCCACCTCGGCGGCGTCCTTGCGCATCCGCAGCTCGCGCAGCACCGGCCCGGCCAGGCTCTGCTTGACGTCGCCGAACGCGTCGCGCAGCCCGAACACGTGCGCCGCGGCCATCGAGTCCACCACGGCGGCGTGCGTGGGCCCGCCGGCCAGGTCGTCGACGAGCCGGTAGGGGTCCTCGGCGTCGGTCCAGGTCACGACCTCCACGCCGAGCTCGTCGAGCGGCAGGCCGGCCAGGCGCGGGGCCTCCAGGCGCGGCACCACCAGCGCGGGCGGCGCGAGGTGCCCGGCGGCGGGCAGCACGAGGCAGGTGAGGCGCTCGTGCGACTCCCCGCCCACGCCGATGAGGTACTGCAGGTCGGTGCCCGGCGTGACGAGCAGGACGTCCACGCCGTGGGCGGCGCTGACCTCGCCGGCGCGGCGGAGGCGCTCGGCGAACGGGGCGGCGTCGGGGCCTCGTGTCATGGCACCAGGGTATTCCGGCAAGCTCAGGGGGTGCGCGCACCCTCGTTGATGCTGCTGGACGCGGCGAGCCTGTACTTCCGCGCCTTCTACGGCGTGCCCGAGTCGATCACCGCCCCGGACGGCACGCCCGTGAACGCCGTCCGCGGGTTCACCGACATGGTGTCCCGGCTGGTCACCGAGCACCGGCCGACGCGGCTCGTGGCCTGCCTCGACCTGGACTGGCGCCCGGCGTTCCGGGTGGAGGCGCTGCCGTCCTACAAGGCCCACCGCGTGCCGGGCGAGCCGGACGTCGCCCCGGCCGGGGTGCCCGAGGAGGTCCCCGACACGCTGGCGCCGCAGGTGCCGGTGCTGCTGGAGGTGCTGGCCGCGGCCGGGATCGCCACCGCGGGGGCGGAGGGCTACGAGGCCGACGACGTCATCGGCACGCTCGCGGCCACCGAGCGCGAGGACCCGGTGCTCGCCGTGAGCGGCGACCGGGACCTCATGCAGATCGTCGCCGACACCGGGGACGGCGCGCCGGTGCCGGTGCGCCTGCTCTACGTCGGGCGCGGGCTGGCGAAGGCGGAGATGCTGGGCCCCATGGAGGTCGCCGAGAAGTACGGTGTGCCGCGCGCGCGGGCGGGGGCGGCGTACGCCGAGATGGCGATGCTGCGCGGCGACCCGTCCGACGGGCTGCCCGGGGTCCCCGGCATCGGTGCGAAGACCGCGGCCACGCTGGTCGGCCGGTTCGGCTCGTGGGACGAGCTGCGCGGGGCCGTCACCGACCGGCACGACACCCGGCTCACCGCCCCCGTCCGCACGAAGCTCGCCGCGGCCGCGCCCTACCTCGCCGTGGTGGAGCCGGTCGTGCGGGTCGCGGTGGACGCCGACGTGCGGCTGGACCGGCCCGACACGCTGCCGTCCGAGCCGGCCGACCCCGCGGCGCTCGACGCGCTGGCGGAGCGCTGGGGCATCGGCGGGTCGGTCGAGCGGCTGCGCGCGGCCCTCGCCCGGCCGTGACGCCCCGGTCCACCGGTCGCGGCGGCTGGGTCCTCGGCCTGGACGTCGGCACCGGGTGGGCGGCGGGCGCGGCGGGTGCGGACGGCGAGGTCGTCGTCCTGGAGGTCGCGGGTGACCGCCGGGTGCCGTGCACCGTGGTGCTCACCGAGGACGGGAGGCTGCTCGCCGGCAGCTACGCCCACCGCGCCGCGGGCAGGCTGCCCGACCGCGCCGAGAGCAACCCCCGCCGCTACGTCGGCCGGGCGCCGATGCTGCTGGGCGGGCAGCCCGTTCCGGCGGCCGACGCGCTCGCGGCGCTCGTGGCGCTGTTCGTCGCCGAGGGCCGCCGCCGCCACGACGACCGCGAGCCGGACCGGATCGCGCTGACCCACCCGGCGGGCTGGCCCGCGGACCGGCTCGCCGCGCTGCGCGCCGTCGCGGACCGGGTGCTGCCCGGGGTCGACGTGCTGCTGGTGCCCGAGCCGGTCGCGGTGGCCGTGCAGGCCGGGGAGCGGTCGGGCCCGGTGGCGGTCTACGACCTGGGCGCGACGTCCTTCGACACCGCCGTCGTGGTGCCCGAGCGCGACGGGTTCGCCGTCACCGGGCGCCCCGGCGGGGACCCCGACCTCGGCGGGGAGGTGTTCGACCAGCTGGTGTTCCGCCACTTCGGCGAGCAGCTCGCGCACCAGGCGCCGGAGTGGTGGGCCGAGCTGGGCACCAACCCCGACCGCGGCTGGCTGGCCGCCGCGGCCGACCTGCAGGACGAGGCGCGGCGGGCCAAGGAGGCGCTGTCGGACTTCGAGACCAGCACCCAGTACGTGCCCGGCGCCGACGCCGACGTGCGGATCACCCGGGCCGAGCTGGAGGTGCTGATCGGCGAGGACGTGCGCCGCACCGTCCGGCTGCTCGCCGAGACCGTCGACGCGGCGCACGGGGACGTCCGGGCGGTGCTGCTGTCCGGGGCGGCCACCCGCACCCCGCTGGTGCAGCGGCTGCTGCGCGAGCGGTGGGGCGACCTGGTGCGCCCCGCCCCCGACCCGAAGGCGGTCGCGGCGTGCGGCGCGGCCCGGCTGGCGCTGGGCCCGGTCACCGAGCCCGCCCCCACCGCAGGCCCGGTCGCGGTGCCCGCGGCCCCGGGCCGGCCCGACGAGCGGGCGGTCGCACTGCCGGTCCCGGCCGTCGCCGTCCCACCCGGCCCCGTCCCGGGCCCGCCCGTCGCCGGCCC
>JAPLAT010000426.1 GCA_026393175.1 Pseudonocardiales bacterium | reverse complement strand
GGCAACGGCAACGGCAACGGGAACGGCCACGGCAACGGGTCGCACCAGACCGGCTTCCTGCCGCCCGCGGCGGGCTTCACCCCGCCCGCGCCGCGGCTGCCCGAGCCGGCCCGCGCCGAGCCCGAGCCCCCGGCGGCCCCGCCCGCCCCCGAGCGGTCGCTGCCCGCGTTCACGCAGCCGGTGCAGGCCGCCGAGTTCGACGACGACGTGGACGTGCCGCCCTTCATGAAGCGGTGACGGCCCGCGTCCGCCGGGTCGTCACCACCCGGGCCGGGGGACGGTCCCGGGGCCACCACGGCACGTTCAACCTCTCCGCCGGGGTCGGTGACGACCCGGCGGCCGTCGCCGCCAACCGCGCCAGGGCCGCCCGCGAGCTGGGCGTCCCGATCGTCTACCTCCAGCAGGTGCACGGCACCCGCGTCGAGGTCGTCGACGCGGTGCCGGCCGCCGACGGGCCCGACCGCCCCGCCGCCGACGCCGTCGTCACGGCACTGCCGGGGGTCGGCCTGGCGGTGCTGGCCGCGGACTGCGTGCCCGTGCTGCTGGCCGACCGCGCCGCGGGCGTGGTCGGCGCCGCCCACGCCGGGCGGGTCGGGGCGGCCGCGGGCGTGCTACCCGCCGTCGTCGAGGCGATGACGGCACTGGGCGCGCGGCCCGGCGGGATCGAGGTGCTCCTCGGCCCGGCCGTCTGCGGGCGCTGCTACGAGGTGCCCGCCGCGATGTGCGCGGAGGTCGACGCCGCCCT
Source organism: Pseudonocardiales bacterium (assembly GCA_026393175.1). GTDB lineage: Bacteria > Actinomycetota > Actinomycetes > Mycobacteriales > Pseudonocardiaceae > Pseudonocardia. The sequence goes on along the minus strand of JAPLAT010000426.1, from coordinate 2,207 downwards.
GCCGGGCAGCGCCACCCGCACCCGGGCCGGCACCCCCGGCCTGGACCTGCGCGCGGGGCTCTACCACCAGCTCGTCGACCTCGGGGTCGGGCGCGTCGGCGCCGACCCGCGCTGCACGGTCGAGGACCGCGACCTCTACAGCCACCGCCGCGCCACGGCCGCGGGCACCGCCCCCACCGGCCGGCAGGCCGCGATCACCTGGCTCGACCCGGGATGAGCCGCCGCGACGACCTCGCGGCGCGGCTGGGCGCCGTCCGGGAGCGGATCGCGGCGGCCTGCGCGGCCGCCGGGCGGGACCCGGCCGGGGTCGACCTGCTCGCCGTCACCAAGACCGTGCCCGCGGCCGACGTGCTGACCCTGATGGACCTCGGGCTGACCGCCTTCGGCGAGAACCGGGTGCAGGAGGCGGGTGCGAAGGTGGCCGAGGTGGCCGCCGGGACCCCGGCCGGGCGGCCCGCGGCGCGCTGGCACCTCGTCGGCGGGCTCCAGCGGAACAAGGCCAGGGCGGCCGTCGAGTGGGCCGATCGGGTGGAATCCGTGGACTCCGTCCGCCTGGCCGACGCCCTCGACGCCGCCGTCCGGCGCGCCGTCGACGCCGGTCGGCGCGCGCGCCCGCTCTCGGTCCTGCTCCAGTTCAGCGTCGACGGCGACCCGAAGCGCGGTGGGGTACCCCCGGACGGCCTCCTCCCGCTCGCCGAACACGTCGCCTCGTGCGCCGGGCTGCGCCTCGACGGGCTGATGGCCGTGGCGCCGCTGGGCGCGGACCCGGACACCGCGTTCGCCTCCGTCGCCGCGGCGGCCGAGCGGGTCCGCACCGCGTTCCCGCAGGCCACGACGCTGTCGGCGGGGATGAGCGGTGACCTGGAGACAGCGATCCGTCACGGTTCGAACGTGGTGCGTGTCGGAACGGCCCTTGTGGGGGAACGGAGGCTAACCTCGCCGTGATCGTCAGGGGCCGGGGAGGCCCGTGACGTCGGGGGCAGTGGCAACGATGGGAGCGCACTCATGAGCGCGATGTACCGGCTCAAGGCCTACTTCGGGATGGTGCCCGCGGAGGAGCTGGCCGACTACGCCGACGAGCCCGTCGAGGACTACTCCGGGCGCTACGGCGCCGAGCCCCCGGCCCGCCACCCGGGCCGCCGCGGGCGCGACCACGGCGAGTGGGACGACCGCTTCACCTACCCCGAGGACGAGGTCCCCGCGCCGGTCGAGCGGCCCCGCGTGAGCGACGAGTGGGAGCGCCGCACGGCCGGCCGGGCGGAGTCGCTGCGCGGCGTCGCGCCGGGGTCGGGGCTGGGCTCCGGGGCCGTCCGCGGGGCGCTCGCGATGGACCCCGACGCCGTCCTGCGCGACCCGGTCCGCGGGCCCCGCGCCGTGCCGTCGGAGCTGTCCTCGCCGCTCCCACCTGCGGTTCCGGAGCAGCGTGAGCGCCCGGCGCCCGGCCCGGTGCGGATCACGACGCTGCAGCCTGCCTCGTACAAGGAGGCCCGGACGATCGGCGAGCACTACCGCGACGGGCAGCCGGTGATCATGAACCTGACCGAGCTGGACGCGGCCGACGCGAAGCGCCTCGTGGACTTCGCAGCCGGGCTCGCCTTCGCCCTGCGCGGCTCGATCGACAAGGTCACGAGCCGTGTCTTCCTGCTCACACCGGCCGACGTCGAGGTGTCCGCGGACGACGCCCGCAAGCTGGCCCAGCGCAGCGTCTTCCGCCAGGACTGAGCTGGCAGGATGGGGGGCGTGCCCATCGAGATCCGGTTCGTCCTCTACTACGTGCTGTTCTTCTTCTGGCTGCTGCTCATGGCCAGGATCGTGGCGGAGCTCGTCCGCAGCTTCGCCCGCCAGTGGGTACCGGCAGGCGCCAGTGCCGTCGCCCTGGAACTGATCTTCACCGCCACCGATCCTCCCGTGAAGATGTTGCGGAGAGTGATCCCCGTCGTCAGGATCGGCGGCGTAGGACTGGACCTGTCGATTATGGTTCTGCTGCTGGTCGTGTTCATACTGATGAGCGTTGCCCAGCCGTAGCCGGAGTGAGCCCCAGTCACCCGGTTTCGCCGCCGAGGACTGCATGAGGTGATCCGATGCCGCTGACGCCCGCCGACGTTCACAACGTCGCGTTCAGCAAACCCCCGATCGGGAAGCGGGGGTACAACGAGGACGAGGTCGATGCCTTCCTCGATCTTGTCGAGGCCGAACTGGCCCGGCTG
>JAPLAT010000697.1 GCA_026393175.1 Pseudonocardiales bacterium | reverse complement strand
ACGGGCATGCGGGTACCCGGCCGTCGGTCGGGGCGGAGAGGGACGGGCGGCGCGCCGCGGCGAGGAGCGGGCGCCGGCCCACCACCACCGGCCGGGCCCCTCCCTGGCGGCGGGGCCTGCGCGGGGACGGTGACCGTCGGGGGCCGCGCGGCGAGGTCGTCGCCTGCGGTGCGCGGGCCCGGGACGGTCGCGCGCCCCCGCTCGCCCCCGGCACCGGGCGCGACGGAGGACGGCCGCGGGTCCGTGCCGTGCAGGGCCGACCGGACGAGCTCGTGCAGGAGCGGCTCGGCCAGCGTGCTGCGCGCCCGGTCCACCTCGCCGTCCCCCGCCAGCCGGAGGTGGACGAACGCCTCGGGCGCGCCCACGACCGGGCGCAGGAGGTGCACGGAATGCGGTGTCGTCACGCAGACGTCGCCGCGGTCGGCGGTGCGGGGGTCGGGGCCGGCCTCGTGCAGCAGCCGGGCGACGGCGGAGGGCCCGTCGACGGGGTCCGCGGTGCCGGGGTCGCCGCTGACGGCCACCACCGCGCCGACCCGCCCGTCGACCACCCGCGCGGACCGCGCACCCGTGCGGGCGCACAGCGCGTCCAGCACGGCGGGGAGGTCGACGGGCATGCGGCATGCTCCCGCGCTGCCCCGGAGCAGCAACGGTCCACCCGACCGCCGCACCCTTGGATGCGCCGTCCGGCGGCGGACGCTCGACCCCTCAGCCCTGCTCGCGGTGCGGGCCCGGCGGCAGGGCCGAGGGCGGCGCGGGGCGGCGATCGGCCCGGCTGCGGCTCGGGACCGCGCCGCCCGGGAGGGCGACGAGGCCAGGACGGTCCGGGACGCCGCCGTCGGCGGGCCTGCCGGGGTCGCCCGCGGGCAGGTCAGGCAGGGCGGCGGCCCAGTCGCCCCCGCCCGGATCGCCGGGGAGGGCCGAGGGGTCGCCGCGCGAGGCCAGCAGGGCGAGGGCCGGGCCCGCCGGAGGGTCGGGTGTCCCGGCGGAGGGAGGCGCCGGCGACGACGGCGTCGCGTCGGGGGGTGGGCCCGACGGGTGGGGTGGCGGCACGGGAGGCGGCGGGGAGCCGGCCGACGAGGCACCCGGCACCGAGTCACCGACGGGCGAGCCGACGGCCCACGACGCGCCGGCCGCCGGGGAGGCGGCAGGCGAGCCGTCGAACGACGACGACGCGTGCGACGCCCCGGGCGAGCCGCCGACCGCGGACGAGAACGGCGACGAGCCACCGGCCGACGGGTCGCCGCCCGAGGACGGGCCGGGCGGCGGAAAGCCCGGCGACGGCGCTGCGGCCGAGGGACCACGGACCATCGGCGCGAGCGACCGGGGGGCATCCGGTGAGGGGGCGTCCGGCGGAGAGCCCGGGAACGGCGCGCCCGCCGGGGGACCACCGGCCGTGGGCGCGCCCGGCCGAGGAGCATCCGGCGACCCAGCACCCCGCGGGACTCCCCGGGCCCGGCCGCCGGACGGGACACCCGACAGCGTGACGACCGGGGTCGGAGCACCCGGCGACGCGGCACCGGCCCGCACAGCACCGGTCGACACGCCGCCGGCCCACGTGGCACCGCTCGTCGTGTCACCCGCCGACACGGCCCCGGCCCGCGCCGGACCGGCCCAGGAACCGCCGAGGGCCGCCGCCCCGGAGGACACCGACCCGTCGCCACCGCGCGACCCGAGCTCCGTCGACGCGGACGCCGGCGACGGCGGCTCCGGCCCCCCGGACCCCGGGGGCGGCGGCCCGCCCGCCGCCGTCCCGGACGGGTGCGACGAGACGGACGGAGGCACGGCGGATGAGCGGACCGGGGCGGTCCAGGTGGATCCGGCGCCGTCGGGGAACGGGCCGGCGGACCGGCCGGGGGTCTCCCCGCCCGAGTGCGGACCGGGGCGGGGCGGGGCACCGGCGGCCGACGCCGGGCCCGCCGGGGCCCTCCAGCCCCCGCCGCCCGGCCCGGTGCCTGCAGCACCCCCTGATGGGGCTTCGGCCGCAGAGACACCACGGGCAGCGGCCGTCGCTGCCCCGGCCACAGCGGCAGCACCTGCGGTGACACCACTCGCAGCAGCACCGGCCGAAGGAGCGGTGCCCCAACGAGCACCGGCCGCAGCACCACCCACGGCGGCACCGGTCCGCACCGCACCACCCCGAGCACCGCCCGGGGCGGCGGCACCGGCCCACGGCACGCCGCCCGCGGCACCGCCGGGGGCGGCCGCACCGGCCGACCCCGGCCCGACCCGAGAGGTGCCGAACCACGGGTCGTCGTCCGGATCGCGCCCGGTCGGCGGCCGCGGGCGCTCGGCGGGACCGCCGCGGGAGGGCGGGGTGGCGTCCGGCGCGGGGCCGGCGGGGACGGGCGAGGGGCGGGCGGGGTCGGGGCCGGCGGTGAGGGCGGAGTCGGCCACGCCGCGCAGCCGCCGCCGGACCCGCACGACGTTCCACCGCGACCCGGTGACGACGACGGACAGGGCCAGCCGCCCGCCGTGCGGGTCGGGGACGACCCGCAGCAGGTGCGTGCCGGCGGGGCCGCCCTCCACGACGACCTCGCCCGCGCCGCCCGCCGGGCCGGCGTGCACCGGCAGGAGCCCGAGGGCGACGCGGACCAGCTCGGCGTGCCCGGCCCCGAGGACCTCGGGGTCGGGCCCGGCGCCGGGGGAGGCGGCCCAGCCGTCGAGCACCATGCCGCTCTCCACGTCGACCAGCGCCGCGGACCGGACGCCGGGCAGCCGCAGCACCGGGCCGAGCACGGCCGCGAGACCGTCGGTGCGGACGTCG
>JAPLAT010000166.1 GCA_026393175.1 Pseudonocardiales bacterium | reverse complement strand
GGGCCGACCGGGCGGGCGTCACGGGGTGCCGGACCACCCCGGTCGGGCCGAACCCGTGAAGTGGTCGAGCGCGGCCCGGGCAACGACCTCACCGTGCTCCTGGGGGAAGTGGCCGGCGTCGGGCAGGACCAGCGGCTCGGGACAGCCCCGGATCGTCGCGCGCAGCGCCGGCATGACGGGCGCCAGGACGGGGTCGCGCTCCCCGACCGCCATGAAGGTGGGGCCGGTCCACCGGGTGGCCCAGAAGTCGGCGGCCCGGCGGGAGACCTCGACGCCGGCCATGTCGGGCCGGGTCATGACCATCTGCGGGAGGCGCCGGACGCCCGCCTTGTAGGTGCTGTCCGGGAAGGGGGCGTCGTAGGCCGCGGCCTCCGCCGCGGACAGCGCAGGCTCGGCCCGGCGCATCAGGGCGCCGACGGGCAGGTCGTCGGTGGACGCGGCGTAGGCCCGCCAGGCGTCGAAGCCGGGTCCCAGCGACGTGCCCGTGGCCAGCGCGGTGTTCATCACCAGCAGCCGCGAGGTCCGGTCGGCGATGTCGGGCTCGACGGGCAGCGTCAGCCCGAGCAGGCCGCCCCAGTCCTGCACGACGAGCGTGACCTCGCGCAGGTCGAGGGCCCGCCACAGCGCGAGGAGGCTGTCGCGGTGCAGGTCGAACGTGTGGTCACGGTCGTCGACGGGCTTGTCGGAGCGGCCGAACCCCAGCAGGTCGGGGGCGACCACGCGCCCGCCGGCCGCGGTGAGGACCGGGATCATCCTCCGGTAGAGGTAGCTCCACGTCGGCTCGCCGTGCAGGCACAGGTACACCGTGTCGGCGTCCCGGGGCCCCACGTCGACGTAGGCCATGCGCAGGCCGCCGACGTCGACGTGGTGGGCCGGGTGCGGGAACCCGGGCAGGCCCGCGAAGCGGTGCTCCGGGGTGCGCAGGACGGACGGCATCGGCCGGGTCACGCGTGCTTGCGGAGGAACTCCGTGAGCGGCGGTGTCACGGCGGGGACGCCGTCGACGATCTGCTGCGCCTTCGCCACCGGGTAGGCCGCGTCGGCCGAGCCGTGCAGGACGAGCGCGGGGCAGCGGACCTCGCCGAGCCGGTCGAGCAGCCCGTCGCGCTCGACGAGGGTCGTGAGGTTGCGGTCGAAGCGGGCGCCGTCGACGGTGCGCCACTTCGCCTTCCAGTCCTCGGCCGGCATGGGGCCGAGGCAGATCGTGGCGACCGTGTCGAGCAACGGGTCGACGGGGCCGTTGGCGACCCATCCGGCGGCGAGCTCGCGGTAGCTCGCCGCCACCGGCGGGTCCTCGGCCGCGGCGGAGGTGCCGAGCAGGCCGAGCGCGCTCACGCGGTCGGGGGCGAGCAGCGCCACGCGCAGGGCGATGAAGCCGCCCTGGCTGGTCCCGACGATCGCGGCGCGCTCCACGCCGAGCTCGTCGAGCAGGGCGAGGACGTCGCGGGCGACGTCCCAGTAGTCGAACGGAGCCTCCGCCGGGGTGCCGCCGTGCCCGCGCTCGTCCACGGTGACGACGCGGAACTCCCCGGCCCAGGCCTCGACCTGCGGGGCGAACATCGAGCCGTCCATGAGGAAGCTGTGCAGGGCCACGACCACCGGTCCGGCGCCACCGTGGTCGGTGTACTCCAGGACCTGGCCGTCGTTCACGGTCGTCCGCGTCATCGGGAACCTCCGGTCCAGCGGTGAATCAGATTGCCACTTTGTCTCACAGTCGCGACCACCAGGCAAGACCCGGATGCGAGGATGCGCCGATGCGCGCCCCCGCCTCGACCGCCGACGTCGTGCACGCCGCGACCCGGCACTACCTCGCCGGACGCGCCATCGAGATGTCCGGGCTCGCCGCGGAGCTCGGGATCGGCCGGGCGACGCTGTACCGCCGGGTCGGCCAGCACGAGAACCTGATGGGCCTCGTCCTCGCCGACCGGACCCGCGTCACGTTCGCCCACGCGGCGTCGGCCACCCCCGGCGCCGGGGTGGCCCGCGTCCACGCCGTGGTCGGGGCGTTCATCGCCGCCGCGGTGGCCGCCGCGCCGCTGCGGGCGCTGGTGGCCCGTGACCCGGTGCTGTTCGCCCGGGTCGTCATGGCGCCCGGGCACGTGGAGGACACCGCCACCGCGCTCGTCGCCGACCTCATCGAGGCCGAGACCGCCGCCGTCGCGATCCGGGTACCGGCCCCCCGCCTCGCCCGCGCGATCGTGCGCATCGGCGACTCGTTCATGTACGCCCACCTGCTCGCCGGCGGGCCGTCGCAGGTGCCGGAGGCGATGGCGATCATCGACCTGCTCCTCGGTTCGGCGACCACGCCCGAGGGTGGGCGCTGACCCGGGAGGGGTCAGTCGTCGGCGGGGTCTCCCCCGATGCGCTCGACGCGGTCGGCCTGCGGCCCCCGATCGCTCTGCCGCACGGCGTAGCGGACCCGGTCGCCCTTCTGCAGCGGCTCCGACCCCACGACGACGGACACGTGGGCGAAGAGGTCGTCACCGCCCGCGTCGGGGGTGATGAAGCCGAAGCCGCGCTCGTCGTCGTAGCGGGCGACGACGCCCTCGCCGCCCCGGGCCGGCACGTCGCGCGACGGCGGTCCCGCAGCGGGGGCCTGTCGCGGCGGCGGCGCCTGCGGCTCGGCACCCCGGACCAGCTGCACGTCGCGGGCCTGCGGGCCCCGGTCCCCCTGGACGACGTCGTAGAGGACGCGGTCGCCCTCCGCGAGCCAGGTCAGCCCCTCGGCCAGGGCCCGCGCGTGGACGAACACGTCGTCGCCGCCGGAGTCGGGGGTGATGAAGCCGAAGCCCTTGCCCTCGTCGTACCAGGCCACCGTGCCGTCGGCGTCGTCCGCGGGGTCGGCCGCAGCGGACGAGCCCGCCCCCGCCGCCAGCGGGATCACGTGCCCGGCCTGCGGGCCGCGCTCGCCCTCGACGATGAGGAAGGCCACCCGCTGCCCCTCGGTGAGCACACCACCGGTGACGATGGCGGAGCTGTGCACGAAGACGTCGGCGCCGCCGCCGTCCGGCGTCGCGAAGCCGTAGCCCTTGGCCGGCTCGTACCAGGTGACCGTGCCGAGCAGGCCCGAGGCGCCCCCGGCGGCCGCGTCGGCGGTGACCCGGACACGCAGCGCCTGGGGCCCGCGGTCGTTCTCTCCGACCTCGAACGCGACGGCCTGGCCCTCCCGGAGCACGGTCGCGCCGTCCCCGACGATCTCGGAGGCGTGCACGAACACGTCCGGCGAGCCGTCCTCGGGCGCGAGGAAGCCGAAACCCCGTTCGGCGTCGAACCAGCGGACGGTTCCCTGCGGCATCGAAGACTCCAGGTCGGGCGGACGGTGAATGACCCAGTCTCCCCGACGGGCCCCGCGGTCCGTCGGGCCGGGCCCACCGGGGCCGGCGGAACGGCCGCACCCGACGCCGCCCCGGGCGCGGTCAGCCGGCCGCCCGGGGCGGGCCGTCGAGCACCGTCGGGACGTAGGTGAGGAGCTGGATGCTCGTGTCGAAGGTGCGGTTCTCGACGAGGTCGAGGGCCAGGTCGGGGTAGCCGTCGAAGACGCGCTGGGTGCCGGTGGCCCCGGTGACGACCGGGAACACGACGACGCGGAAGCGGTCCACCAGCCCCGCTGCGACCAACGCCCGGACCAGCGTGAGACTGCCGACGGTGCGCAGCTCCCGTGACTCGTGCTGCTTGAGGTCCCGCACGGCCTCGACCGGGTCGCCGGTGACCAGCTCGGTGTTCGCCCAGGACAGGGGTTCGGTGAGCGTGGAGGAGAACACGATCTTCCGCGCCGCGGTGAGCGCCTGGGACGCCGGGTCGTCGGCCTCCGCCAGGTAGCCCGCGAAGAGCCGGTAGGTGGTCGCGCCCATCAGCTGGACCGGGTCGCCCTCGAGGCTGTCCTCCTCGAGCCAGGCGAGGTACTCGGGTCCCTCCATGCCCCAGTAGCTGGGCCAGCCCTCGGCGCCCGCACAGCCGTCGAGCGAGATGATGAAGTCGACCATCAGGGTCGTGGACATCGGCGTTCCTGCTTCCTTCGTCGTCGGACGACGCAGCCAACCGCCGGACGACCGGCACGTCTTGTACCGAACCGAAGTCAGAAGGCCAGGAACGAGGTGAGGGACCGCAGCTCGCCCGGGCTGTGGCCGGTCGCCCATCGCATTGCGCGGGTGAGCTGCGGCTGGTCGTAGTAGCCGCCGACCGCGACCGCGTCGGCGATCGACCCGCCCGCGATCAGGAACCGCGCGGCCTGCCGCGCCTGCTCGATGCTGAGGAGCTTGCGGTGCGAGATCCCGACGGCCCGGCGGAACCGGAGCTGCGCCGTCCGCGCCGACACGGCCCGGGGCCGTTCGCCGTGCCGGATCTCGTCGACGAGGGGATCGAGGACGAGCAGACCGGCCCGCGCGAGCCGGTCGACGAACACGTCGACGTTCTGCTCGGTGGGCATCTCCCACTCCCGGCCCTCCAGCACGATCCGGTCGCCCGACGTCGTCGGCAGCAGGGCGTCGTTCATGTCGACCACGCCGCTCGGCGGGTACGGGGGCAGGTAGGCACCGGGCCGCAGCTCGACGCCGAAGAACTCCGCCCCTTCCGGGCAGTCCAGCCGGACGGCGCTGGTCTCCGGCCCGTGCACGTGGACGGTCACGGCTCCCCGGAACCGCGCGAACGAGATCATGGTCGAGCCCTTGACCACCGACGTGAAACCGGTCGACGCCTCGCAACGGGCCGACCACACGCGCCGCACCAGCGGGTTCTCCCCCGGGACGGCCCCGAACACCACACCCATCACCCCTCCTGCCGACGCCGCCGCGGATCGGACGGGGAGAGCGTCGCCCCGCGCGGCCGGAACGGGGAGTGCCGATGGTCACGGCAGGGGTCACGACACCGCAGCCGCTCGTGACCGTGTCCGTCGGCCCCTCCCGCGGAGGGCGTCCGCGAGCCGATCCACCGCAGCGGCGAACGCCGCCCGCACAGGGATGCCGGACCCGGCACGGCGACCGGAGCGACGGACGACAGGACGATCGGTACGAGGAGTCGACAGACGCGCGCTCGACACGAGCGAGGTGCCGGCCCGGCCGCGGAGCGCCTGACAGCTGCACGACCCGGTGGCCACGGGCTCGATCTGGCACGGTGGAGCCCAGGTGCCGGGAAGCAGGCACCGAGAGGGCGTGCGCATGCAGAGACGATCGGGCCGCGAGTCACCACCCGCGAAGGCGACGTTGCTGGTCAGGACGGCGTATCGCTTGGAGACCGGGCTGCGGGAAGCTGCGTCCCGGGTCGCCCTGCGCGCAGGTTGGACCGCAGCCGTTCTGCCCTACCCCGGGTACGGGACGCAGGGCCGTGCCCGGGTACTGGGGCGGGTCCTGCTGGCACCCACAGCCACCGAGCCGGCGGCGCGGCGAGGGATTCCGGGTTGGCGGCGGTTGTTGACCCTCGAGCGGCCCGGGGTGGATGTGGTCGTCGAGGTGGGTGGGGCACGACGGACGGTGCGGAGCGACGAAGGGGGCATCGTCGACGCCACGCTCGAGGCCCGGATGCCCGAGGGGCGGGCCACCGCCACGCTGACCGTCGGTGAGCGGTACGACACGGCGACCGTGCACGTCGCTCCCGACGATGCCCGTCTCGGGGTGGTGTGCGACATCGACGACACCGCATGGGTGACGAACCTCCACCACCCGCTGCGGGCCCTGTGGCGCACCTTGGCCCGGTCCAGCGGCGGCCGTCGGGCGGTGCCGGGGATGGCCGGTCTGCTCCGGGCCCTGCACGAGCGCCACCCCGACGCCCCGGTGGTGTACCTGAGCAACGGCCCGTGGAACCTCGCCGGGCCGGTGGCCCGCTTCCTGGAGCACAGCGGCTTCCCGGCCGGACCGCTGCTCATGACCGACTGGGGGATCACGCCGCGGGCGTGGTTCCGGGACGGGCAGGCGCACAAACGGTCATCGCTGGAGCGCCTGGCCGAGGACTTCCCGCAGGTGAGTTGGGTGCTCATCGGTGACGACGGCGAGCACGACCCGGACCTGTACGGCGAGTTCGCCGCGCGGCACCCTGACCGGGTCGCCGCGATCGCGCTGCGTCGGGTCATGCCCGGAGCGCGTGAGCGGACCCCGGCCGACGACGCCCCGCACGGCTCCGGACGCGACGGATCGGATGCGGCACCAGCGGCCTCGGCAACGCCGGTCGTGCGGGCCCCGGACGGGACGGGGCTGCTGCGCGGGCTCCGCGACGCCCTCGGAGTGAACCCCGACCGCGAGGGCGACGACGACGTCCAGGGCTGATCCCGCACCACGCATCAGCGGAGGACCACGACGATCCTGCGGTCGAGGGCGCCGCGGTTCTCCGCCGACCTGATCCCCGTCGTTGCCCGATATCGCGGACTCCGCCAGGTCGTGGGCCGGCCGTGACGCCGTCGTGGTCCGCCCAGGGCGACTGATGTTTGGGCGTGAGCGCTGCGCGGGTAAAGCCACCTTTACCCATCAATCGCAGTGGGTGGCCGAGCACGCTGCCGGCCCAGAACCTCGCCGCCCTGATCTCCAGCTCTTGGGAACGTCCGCCGCGGCATCCACCACTGACCCAGGAAAGGATCATCATGCTCGCGTTCATCGGTGTCCTGCTCATCATCTGGCTGGTCGTGGCCGTTCTCGGCGCACTCATCGAAGGCCTGTTCTGGCTCACGGTCGTGGGCGCCGTGCTGTTCCTGGCCACCGCGGGCTACGGCTACCTGAAACGACGGTCGCGGCCGACGCGCTGACGGTGCCGACGACATCGACGACACCACTCCACGACGCGAGAGGAACCGTCGCGTGGGACTGCTCGACAAGCTGTTCGGTACCGCCCGGGCGAAGCACCGCGACCGCGGTGGTGCTGTTCATGAGTACGAGGTCGGTTCGGGAGCCGCCGCACCACCACGGGCCCGCCGGACAGGGGTGACGGGCCGCACATCTGACGAGATCGCGGTGGAGCGCTACCGCTACATGCTGCGCACCGCTCCTCCGGACACCGTGGAACAGGCCCATGCCGAGGCGTTCGCCGCGCTCACGCCCGAGCAGCGGCGTCAGGTGCTCGCCGAGCTGAGCGCTTCGAGCCCCGAGGCCGAGCGCGGTTCCGCAGACGATCCGCGGTCACTGGCCCGCGCGGCGACCCGCGCGGAACTGCGCGAGCCCGGCACGATGGAGCGCACCCTGGGCGGTGGTCGTCCCGGCACAGGCATGGGTGGTGTGCTCGCGGGGTCGCTGCTGGCGAGCGTGGCCGGCTCCTTCATCGGCACTTCGGTCGCCGGCGCCTTCCTCGACAACGACGAGGCCGGCGCCGAGGAGGCTGCGGCCCAGGACATGTCCAGCGAGGAGCCTCACCCGGCGGACACCACCGGAGACGCCTCGGGCATGACCGACCCAGGAGGCGATGGCGGTCTCGGCGACATCGGCGGCGACGTCGGGATCTGACTTTCGACACCGACCCGTCCGCCCCGGAAGGATCTCGTGTCTGCTCAGATGAGGTGGGCCCCCGGGGGATCGAACCCCTAACCCGCGGATTAAAAGGGATCAGGTTAGGCGATCACAATACTCTGAGCTGCATAAATCGGAACCACCACATGCCACCGATGCACACACTGCACACCCTTGCGCCTGCATCTCGTGGCACACACCGTGGCATGCCCGTTCGCCCGATACCTCGTCTCCGGCACACTTTCCCCGGAGCCGCGGATTCCTGGTCCGCTGCTTCAGAGATCGGCCTCGGCTGCCGTGAGCTGGACAGGCGCGGGCGTCGAGTCCAAGCTCGCTTCAGACCCGCATCACGCCGTGGATCTCGTCGCGACCACGCACGTCTCGAAGGGGCTAGATCGAGTCGACCGTCTCCATGACGTACTTCGCGCCGAACACCCGGCCGTAGTTCTTGCCGGTCAGCTCCGTCAGGATGCCGGCCTCGACGAGGTAGTCGGTGAGGTCCTCCGACATCTTCTTGGTGAGGGTCGTGACGAGCACGCGCTCGCGCTTCTCGACCCGCTCGCGGATCTGGCCGATGAGGTCGTCGATCTGGCCCTTGGTGGGCTTGACCACGACCTGGGGATCGACCAGACCGGTCGGTCGGATGACCTGCTCG
>JAPLAT010000032.1 GCA_026393175.1 Pseudonocardiales bacterium | reverse complement strand
TTCGGTCGCGAGCTCCCTCACGGAGCGACTCCCTTGCGTCCCAGGTCCTCGACCCGCAGCACGCTGTCCACGGCGCGGACGGCGTCGTGCCCGGCGAGCACGGCGACCGTGGCGGCCAGCGCCGACTCCGGTGCCGCGTGCGTGACGACGACGAGCCGGGCGGAGCCGGGCGCCGCGTCGGCGGGCCGCGGCTCGGCGCCGCCGTTGCCGCCGGACTGGCGCACGGCGGCGATGCTCACCCCGTGCCGGGCGAACTCCCCGGCGATGGCGGCCAGCACACCCGCGCGGTCGGCCACCTCCAGGCTGACGTGGTAGCGGGTGGCCACGGCCCCGATCGGCAGCACCGGCAGGCTCGCGTAGGCCGACTCGCGCGGCCCGCGCCCGCCGCCGACGAGGTTGCGCGCGACGGCGACGACGTCGCCGAGCACCGCGCTGGCCGTGGGGGCCCCGCCCGCGCCCTGCCCGTAGAACATCAGCTGGCCTGCCGCCTCGGCCTCGACGAACACCGCGTTGAACGCGCCGTCCACCCCGGCCAGCGGGTGCGCGGCCGGGATCATCGCCGGGTAGACCCGCGCCGACACCGACTCCGGCGCGCCGGAGTCGCCCGGGGTGCGCTCGCAGATCGCCAGCAGCTTGATGACGCAGCCGATGCCGGCGGCGGCCGCGATGTCGGCGGCGGAGACGTGCCGGATGCCCTCGCAGTGCACGTCGGCGGCCGTCACCCGGGTGTGGAAGGCGAGCGAGGCCAGGATCGCCGCCTTGGACGCGGCGTCGTAGCCGTCGACGTCGGCGCTGGGGTCGGCCTCGGCGTAGCCCAGCCGGGTCGCCTCCTCCAGCGCGTCGCCGTAGCTCGACCCCGACTCCGTCATCGCGGAGAGGATGAAGTTCGTCGTGCCGTTGACGATGCCGGCGACGCGGGTGATCCGGTCGCCCGCCAGGCTCTCGCGCAGCGGGCGCAGCAGCGGGATCGCCCCGGCCACGCTGGCCTCGTAGAACAGGTCCGCGCCGGAGGAGTCCGCGGCCTCGGCGAGCGCGGCGCCGTCCTCGGCGAGCAGCGCCTTGTTGGCCGTCACCACCGACTTGCCCGCCTTGAGCGCCTCCAGCAGCAGCGTGCGCGCGGGCTCGATGCCGCCGATCACCTCGACGACGACGTCCACGTCGGGGCGCGTGACGAGGGCGTGCGCGTCGGTCGTCAGCAGGTCGCCCAGCTCCGGGTGCTTGTGCGGGCGGCGCACGGCCACCCCGGCGAGCTCCACCGGTGCCCCGGCGCGCGCCGCGAACTCGGCGGCCTGCTCGCGCAGCAGCCGGACGATCTCGCTCCCGACCGTGCCGCAGCCGAGCAGCGCCACCCGCACCGCCCCGCCGTCCGTCGGCCGTCCTGCGTTCACGCCGTGCCTCCCCGCCGGTTCGCGCCGATCATCGTGTGCCGCCCGGCCGTCGCGGGCCCGCGGTGACGCAGGTCATGCGTCGACCTCGAGCCGGAACTGGTCCTCGTCGGTCTCCCGGCGCAGCAGCACCCGCGCGGCACCGTCGCGCACGGCGACGACCGCGGGGCGCGGCAGGCGGTTGTAGTTGCTGGCCATCGCGTAGCAGTACGCACCGGTGGCGGCGACGGCGAGCAGGTCGCCCGGGGCGAGGTCGGCGGGCAGCCAGCAGTCGCGGACGACGATGTCGCCGCTCTCGCAGTGCTTGCCGACCACCCGGGAGAGCACCGCGTCGCCGCTGCCGTCGAGGGCGGAGGAGCGCGAGACGAGCCGGCAGTCGTAGACCGCGTCGTAGAGCGCGGTGCGGATGTTGTCGCTCATCCCGCCGTCGACGCCGACGTAGCGCCGGGAGAACCCACCGCCCAGCGTCACGTCCTTGAGCGTGCCCACCTCGTAGAGCGTGACCGTGCCCGGCCCGGCGATGGCCCGCCCGGGCTCCACGGCGATCTCGGGCACGTCGAGGGACGCGGCGTGGCACTCCCGCTTCACGATGCCGCGCAGCTCCTCGGCCAGCTGCGCGACGTCGAGCGGGGTCTCCCCCGTGCGGTACGCGATGCCGAAGCCGCCGCCCAGGTCCAGTGTCGTGAGCGCGCCGAGGGCGTCGGAGCCGTGCTCCTTGTGCAGCGCCGCGAGGAAGCGGACGACGCGGTGCGCGGCGACCTCGAAGCCCTCGGTGTCGAAGATCTGGCTGCCGATGTGGCTGTGCAGGCCCACCAGCGACA
>JAPLAT010000288.1 GCA_026393175.1 Pseudonocardiales bacterium | reverse complement strand
TCGAAGGCGGCCGGGTCGGGCGGCGGGGCCGGGGCGGCCGCGGGGACGGCCGGCGTGCCGTCCGCGACCCCGCCGACGGCACCGCCCGCCGCCCCGCCCGCCGCCACCGCCGCGCCGAACACGAGGGCGAGCACGATCGCCCCCGTGCCGAGCCGGGCCGCGGTGTCCATGCCCGGTACAACGCGCCGGCGGTCACCGGGTGGCGACGATCCGGTGGCGTCCCTTGACAGGCCAGGTCACCGTCGCGTTACCTGTGGTAACACCCTCCACCGGGTGATGGTCGGTGCGTCGATGCCGCCGCCCGGCAGGCGGCGCGGGTGCGGGCGGGAGGATCCGGGCGTGGACGCGATCATCGCCGACGTCGGCCGGAACTGGTACATCTACCTGTCCATGCCGGTGATCGCCGCCGTGATCGGCTACGTCACCAAGATCGTCGCGATCGAGATGATGTTCCGGCCCCTGGAGTTCCGCGGCATCCGGCCGTTCCTGGGCTGGCAGGGCATCGTGCCGCGGCGCGCGGCGCGGATGGCGAGCATCGCCTGCGACACCATGACCGAGAAGCTGATCAGCCCCGAGGAGGTCTTCGCGCGGCTCGACGCCGAGCGGGTCGCGAAGGAGATCGAGCGGCCGCTGCTGGACAACATCGAGGAGATCACGCGGCAGGTCGCCACGCAGTTCCAGCCGGGGCTGTGGGAGTCGGTGCCGGAGTCGGTGCGCCGGCTCGTCATCGCCCGCGTGCAGCGCCAGGCGCCGCTGATCGTCGAGCACATGATGGCGGCGGTGAAGGACGACATCGACAACGTCTTCGACCTCAAGGACATGGTCGTCACCAACCTCGTCAAGGACAAGGAGCTGCTCAACCGGATCTTCCGCGAGGCGGGCCACAAGGAGTTCGCCTTCATCCGGTACTCGGGCATCTACTTCGGCGCGGCGATCGGGGTGCTGCAGGCCGTGGCCTGGGCGCTGCTCAAGCTGCCGATCATCATGCCGATCGCCGGCGGCATCACCGGCTGGTTCACCGACTGGCTGGCCCTGAAGATGATCTTCTATCCGAAGCGGCCCACCCGCTACTTCGGGCTGTTCACCTGGCAGGGGCTGTTCCTCAAGCGGCGCAAGGAGGTGGCCGCCGCCTACGGGGCGCTGATCGCGAAGGAGATCATCACCCCGCACAACGTCATCCAGGCCGTCCTGCGCGGCCCGATGTCGGACCGGCTGTTCGCGATGGTCCAGAAGGAGGTCCAGCACGTCCTGGACTCCCAGGCCGGGCTGGTCAAGCCGCTGCTGGTGTTCGCCGTCGGCAGCACCCGCTACCAGGAGATGAAGCGGGCCGTCAGCGCGCAGGTGATGGCCGCGCTGCCCGAGACGATGTCCTACGTCGAGGACTACGCCGAGGACGCGATGGACATCCGCAACGTCCTGGTGAAGAAGATGCAGGAGCTCTCACCGGAGGAGTTCGAGGCCCTGCTGCGGCCGGCGTTCGAGCAGGACGAGTGGATCCTCATCACCGTCGGCGCGGTGCTCGGCTTCGCGGTGGGGGAGATCCAGTCCTACGTCGTGGTGCACCTGTCTACCTGACCGGCCGGTCGCGCTCAGGCGTGCGGGCCCGTCCCGTTGCGCGCCCCGCCCGGCAGGGTCTCCTCCGGGAGGAACGGGACGGGCGACACGGCCGGGACCACCGGGTCCGCCGGGACCACCGGGGGCGGAGGCACCGGGGTGACGGGCTCCGGCAGCACCTCCTCCCAGGCGTAGCGCGTGGGCACGGCCGCGGCGGGGTCGGTCTCGACGTCGTCGCGCGGGTGGCAGGCGTCCCAGAGGTCGCGGCCCAGCGGGGAGATCCGCACGGTGCGGCGCAGGAACCGGGCGCGGCCCCCGGCGCGGGCGAGCTCCTCGGCCGCGCGCAGCGTCGCGTCGGTGAGCAGGATGTCGTACTGCACGGCGAGCCCGGGGTCCTCGTCGCCGAGCTCGACGAGGTCGAAGTGCAGCAGCCGGGAGAGGTAGCGCGGCACCGAGTCGGGCACGGAGACCCCCGCGGCGCGGCCGACGGTGGAGGCGTGCGAGAGCACGCGCTGCGACCCGGAGACGCCGGTGCGGCGGTCGACGTGGATGACGGGGTAGACGCTTCCGTCGGCCAGCGCGGAGAGGATGCGGGCCTCGTCGGGCACGAGCTGGCGCAGCAGGGCGAGGTAGAGGTACTCGCGGGCCCGCTGCTTGGACTGCTCCAGCGACCGCATCAGCAGCCCGGCCATGACGACGCGCAGCGGCTCGGTCTGCTTGGGCGGCGGCACGTCGCGGGCGGGCTTCTCGGCGGCGTCGGGGCGGCCGTCGGCGAGCGGGTCGACGGTGTCGAGCCGGCGGCGCAGCTCGGTGAGCACGGAGCGCTCGAGCTGGGTGAGCTCGGTCTCGACGGCGGCCGCGCCGGGCAGGCGGCGGGCGAGGTCGGTGGAGGTGCGGGTGGCCCAGCGGGCGAACCCCGCGGCCTGGCTGACGAACGCCCCCGCGCGCTCCCCGAAGCCGTCCGTCCCGGACGCGGGCTCGCTGGACACGGGTCGCCTCCACGCGGTCTCGATCGGCCGGAAGCTACCACGGGGCCGCCGGCCGAATGTGTTACCCACGGTAACACAGGTTGCCCGGCGCCCCGCCACCGGCGACGATCGGGCCGTGACCTCGCTCGCCGACCCGGCCGTCCCCCGCGCGGAGCCGTGGCCCGGCCGGGAGGTCACGTCCGGCGGGGTGACGCTGCACGTCCGCGAGACCCCCGGTCCGGGCGGCGTGCCGGCGGTGTACGTCCACGGCCTGTCCGGCTCGGCCACCAACTGGACCGACCTCGCGGCCCTGCTCGCCCCGCGGGCGGCGGGGACGGCGCTCGACCTGCCGGGTTTCGGGCTCTCCCGGCCCCCGGTGACCGGCGACTACAGCCCGGAGGGCCACGCCGACGCGGTGCTGTGCTTCCTGGCCGGGCTCGGGCGGCGGGTGCACCTGGTGGGCAACTCCTTCGGCGGCGCGGTCGCGATCGCCGTCGCCGCCCGCAGGCCGGAGCTCGTCGCCACCCTCACGCTGATCTCCCCGGCGATGCCCGACCGCAGGCCCGACCCGCGCCGCATCACCGACCCCCGCCTCGCGCTCGCGATGGTGCCGCTGCTGGGCAGGCGGGCCCGCGCGCAGGTCGCCGCGCTCACCCCGCGCGAGCGGGCGGAGCAGGTGGTGCGCCTGTGCTTCGGCGACCCGTCCGTCGTGCCCGACCACCGCATCGTCGAGGCCGCCGAGGAGATCGCGCTGCGCGGGCGCCAGCCGTGGGCGCGCGAGGCGGGCCTGCGCACCGCGGCGTCGATGGTGGGGAGCTGGGCCCGGGGCCGGCTGTGGGCCACCGCGGCCCGGGTGCGGGCGCCCGCGCTGGTCGTCTGGGGCGACCGCGACCGCCTGGTCGCGCCCCGGCTGGCCCCGCGCACGGCGGCCGCGCTGCCCGACGCGCGGCTGCTCGTGCTGCCCGGTGTCGGGCACCTCGCGCAGATGGAGGCCCCGGAGCGGGTCGCGCGGGCGGTGGGTGAGCTGTGGGACGGATGGGAAGATCCGGGCGACGGGCGACGTTCGCCGGAGTGGACCGCAGACGACGGATGAGGAGCAATTCCATGGCGCTACCGCCGCTGGTGGAGCCGGCCGAGGACCTGAGCAAGGACGAGGTGGCGCGCTACAGCCGCCACCTGATCATCCCCGACGTGGGCATGACGGGTCAGAAACGGCTGAAGAACGCGAAGGTGCTCGTCGTCGGTGCGGGCGGGCTGGGCAGCCCGGCGCTGCTCTACCTGGCCGCGGCCGGCGTGGGCACCCTGGGCATCGTCGAGTTCGACGAGGTCGACGAGTCGAACCTGCACCGCCAGGTGATCCACGGGCAGTCCGACATCGGGCGCCCGAAGGGCGAGTCCGCCCGCGACTCGATCGCGGAGATCAACCCGTTCGTCAAGGTCGTGCTGCACCCGGTGCGGCTCGACTCGTCGAACGTGCTGGACATCTTCCGCGACTACGACCTCATCCTCGACGGCACCGACAACTTCGCCACGCGCTACCTGGTGAACGACGCCGCGGTGCTGCTGGGCAAGCCGTACGTGTGGGGCTCGATCTTCCGGTTCGAGGGCCAGGCGTCGGTGTTCTGGGAGGACGCGCCGAACGGCAAGGGCCTGAACTACCGCGACCTCTACCCCGAGCCGCCGCCCCCCGGGATGGTCCCCTCGTGCGCCGAGGGCGGCGTGCTGGGCGTCCTGTGCGCGTCGATCGGCTCGATCATGGTGAACGAGGCGATCAAGCTGATCACCGGCATCGGCGAGCCGCTGCTGGGCCGGCTGATGGTCTACGACGCGCTGGAGATGTCCTACCGCACGATCAAGCTGCGCAAGGACCCGGAGACGAAGCCGATCACCGAGCTGATCGACTACGACGCCTTCTGCGGCGTGGTCTCCGACGACGCGCAGACCGCCGCGGCGGGCCACACGATCACCGCGACCGAGCTCAAGGAGATGATGGACGCGGGCAAGGACTTCGCGCTCATCGACGTCCGCGAGCCGCACGAGTACGAGATCGTCAGCATCCCCGGCGCCGTGCTCGTCCCCAAGGACCGGATCCTGTCCGGTGAGGCGCTCTCGGAGATCCCGCAGGACAAGCCGGTCGTGCTGCACTGCAAGTCCGGCGCCCGTTCGGCCGACGCCCTCGCGGCGCTGCACCGGGCCGGGTTCAAGGACGCCGTGCACGTCGGCGGCGGTGTGCTGGCCTGGGCCAAGCAGGTCGACCCGAGCCTGCCCACGTACTGAGCACCTGCCCCGTCACGATCCGTCGTGAAGATCGTCGATCTTGCGACGGATCGTGACGTTTGCATCTGCAAATGTACGGAGCGTGACCTCTGAACTGCTGTTCCGGTCCCACTTGGAGCAGTGACAACCCCGGCCCGCCCGAGTAGCGTTCCCGGCTGATCATGAGGACGGTAGGGCGCCGGGGCGTTGGGGTGCGCGTTGCGCAGCCGCGGCACGAGACGGGCCGCGTCCGACCGGCGTGTCCGTCTCCGGCGATGGGGGCGCAGGAGTGGACGTGGACCCGAAGCGATGTGCCCTGCCCGGGTGTGACGAGGTCATCGAGGACATCCCGGGCCGCCCCGCCCGCCGGTACTGCACGGCGGCGCACCGCTCGGCCGCCCGGCAGGCCCGGCGCGCCGCGGTGCAGGCGAGCCAGGACCAGCAGCTCCTCGCCACCCTGCCCTGGCTGAGCGAGTCCGACGCGGAGCGCGGCCCGTCCGCGGACCCCGGCACCTCGGAGGGGGCCGGGCCCGCGGCCCGGCCGGCCGTGCCCGCCCAGCGCCGCGGGCCCCGCACCGAGGGGGCCC
>JAPLAT010000156.1 GCA_026393175.1 Pseudonocardiales bacterium | reverse complement strand
GCGGGCGCGGGGGCGGCCGGCACCACCTGCAGCGCCCCGTCCGCGGAGGGGGCCGGGCCGGTCCCCGCCCCGAGGGCGGCGGCCACGGCCAGCAGGAGCGCGGCGGCGACCCCGGCGCCGATCAGCGCGGGCCGCGGCCAGGGGCGGCGCGGCAGCCACCCGGCGGGCAGCACCCCGGTCCGCGGCGCACCGGTCCCCAGCCACCCGGGCCGCAGCCATCCGGTCCGCAGCCGTCCGGTCCCCAGCCACCCGGTCCCCAGCACCCCTGCCGGCAGGGTCCGGTCCGCCGGCGTCCCGTCGCCCAGCGCCCCGCCCAGCAGCGTGGCGGCGCGGGCCGCGTCGGGGCGGCGGACGGGGTCGGTGCGGGTCATCGCGGCCAGCGCCGAGGCCAGCGGGCGCGGCAGCCCGGCGGGGACCGCGGGCGCGCGGGTGAGCCGGGCGATCGCGGACTCGATGGGCGCCCCCGGGTACTCCCGCCGCCCGGTGAGCGCCTCCAGCAGCACCAGGCCCAGCGCGTAGACGTCGGCGGCCGGGCCGACGGGGCGGCCGCGGACCTGCTCGGGCGCCATGTACGCGGCGGTGCCGACCACGGCGCCCGCGGTGGTGGCGGTGGCGCCGTCGAGCGCGCGGGCGATGCCGAAGTCGGCGAGCCGGGGGCGCAGGCCCCGCTCCAGCAGCACGTTGCCCGGCTTCACGTCGCGGTGCACGAACCCACCCGCGTGCACGCTCGCCAGCGCCGCGGCCAGGTCGGCGCCCATCCGCGCGACCTCGGCCGGGGGCAGCGGGCCGCCGACCAGCGCGTCGGCCAGGGACGGGCCCTCCACCACCTCGGTGACCAGGTAGGGGTGCTCGCCGGTGGTGTCGGCGTCGAGCAGCCGGACCAGGCCGGGGTGGTCGAGCCGGGTCAGCGCCTGGAGCTCGCGCAGCTGGCGGCGGCGGTCGCCCGCCGACGGGGACGGCGGGAACAGCTTGACGGCCACCGGGGCCTCGGTGCGCACGTCGCGGGCGCGGTAGACCACCGCCGTGCCGCCGACGCCGAGCACGTCGCCCAGGGCGTAGCGCCCGCCCAGCAGCTCGGCCGGCTCCTCCACGGCCCCCGTCGTCGTCACGCCCGCATCCTCCCCTCCCGATCCCCCGGGCGTGCGCCCGGCCGGAGTTTGCCTGCCGCTTGCCTGCACCGAGCGGTCCCCTCACCTGCGGTTCCCTAGCGTGGGTCCGGTCCACGCCGCTCGATCACCACGTCGCCCGATACCGAGGAGCCGACCGTGTCACCCGCCCCGCACCTGCGCATCGTCTACCGGTCCACGGGCACGGAGAACGGCAAGCCCCGCCCGGAGTACTACAGCAAGATGCTGGGCCTGGCCTCGCTGCTGCGGGCGGCCGACCGGCTGCCGTTCGCGCCCGAGATCGTGTTCCTCAACGACGGCCGGGTCTCCGACGCGGTGCTCGACCTGCAGCACGACCACGGTGCCGTCCACGGCGTCGACGGCGGGTCGAACCGCCGCTCGTTCCGGGCCGCGGTGGCGCGGGCCGCGGCGGTCCCGGCGGGCGGGCCCGACGAGATCGTGTGGTTCGCCGAGGACGACTACCTCTACGCCCCCGAGGCGTTCACCACCCTCATGGCCGCCGCCGAGCGGTTCCCGGTCGCCGACTACTTCTCCCTCTACGGCTCGGACGCGCTCGACGCCTCGGTGCCCGGCAGGCGGCCCGTGATGCGCCCGGAGAAGGGCGCGGCCGGCGACCCGCGGGCCCGGGCCGCGGGGGCCGCCACCTGGTACCGCGCCCACGCCACCACCAGCACGTTCGGCGTGCGCGCCCCGGCGCTGCGGCAGGACGCCCGGCTGCTGCGCCTGATGCCGTGGACCGGCGGGGCGTGGGACACCGCGACCTGCCTCGCCCTGCAGGGCTACCGGCCCTTCCGCGCCGCGGACCTGCTCCCCGACGCCGCGGGCGGGGTCGTCCGCACCGGGGTGCGCGGGCTGGTCCGGGCCGGGGCCGGGCTGCGCTCCGCGCGCCGGGAGTCCCGCCGCCGCGTGCAGCTCGGGGCCGACCCCGAGCTGATCTGGCACATGGAGCTGCTCGACGGCACGACCCGCACCGCGCCCAGCGCGCTCACCGCGCGCGTCGACTGGGGCTCCCTCGCGATCGACACCATGTTCTGGGCCGCGGACCGCGGCATCGCCGTCCCCGCACCGGGGAGCCGCCGGCTCGCCTGCTGAGGGTCCCGCCCGCGGGACCGCGGCCGCTCACCCGACGGGCTCGGCGGACGGGCGCCCGACGCCGGCCCAGGTGGAGTCCGCGTGGTCGCGCTCGGTGCCGCCGTCGACGGTCGGCGGCCGCGCCGTCGAGGCGGCGACGCCGGGCGCGAGGGACGCCGCGTCCTCGCGCCCTGCGGTGACGACGACCGTGGCGTCGGCACGCGCCGTGCCGCGCCGGCCGGTGCGGATGCCGGGAACC
Source organism: Pseudonocardiales bacterium (assembly GCA_026393175.1). Taxonomy (GTDB): domain Bacteria; phylum Actinomycetota; class Actinomycetes; order Mycobacteriales; family Pseudonocardiaceae; genus Pseudonocardia. The sequence goes on along the minus strand of JAPLAT010000156.1, from coordinate 318 downwards.
CCGGCCGGGTGGGACGCGTGTCCGACGCACCGGTGACCCGCTCCTGTCCCTGATGTCGCCACGGACCTTCACCCGGCATCGGTGCCGGGACCGTCCGGCGGGTCGTAGTACCAAAGGGCCGCAGCGCACGGGCCGCTCCCGGTGTGAGGATCGTCCGGACCCCTGCCCTGCGACGACCTTGCCGCCATGGACCCTGCCGCCCACGACCTGCCGCCTACGACCTGCCGCCCACGACCCCGCCCCGCGAGGAGCCCGCCCCGTGACCGCCGCCCGCCCGGCCCGCGACCCGGCCGACCGGCCCGCCCGGCCGGACCCGGG
>JAPLAT010000291.1 GCA_026393175.1 Pseudonocardiales bacterium | reverse complement strand
CGGCGCCCGACCATCCGCTTCGCGTACTGCACCGGGATGCGGCGCTGGCCCTGCTCCACGAACACGACGCTCGCGATGATGGCCAGGCCGAAGACGCAGACCCCGGCGAAGATGAGCGGGCCGCCCTCGGGGTTGTTGAGGATGTTCGCGCCCTCGGCCGGGATGCGGGCCGCGATCGAGGCGAAGATCAGCAGCGACATGCCGTTGCCGATGCCGCGCTCGGTGACCTGCTCGCCCAGCCACATGACGACCGCGGTGCCCGCCGTCATGACGACGACGATGAGCGCCAGGTCGAAGACGTTGTCGCCGGGGATGATGTCCTGCGGGCAGTTCGGGAACAGCTGCTGCCGGTCGGCCAGCGCGACGATGCCGGTGGCCTGCAGGATCGCCAGGCCGATCGTGAGGTAGCGGGTGTACTGGGTCAGCTTGGCCTGACCCGACTGCCCTTCCTTCTTCAGCTGCTCGAACCGCGGGATGACCACGGTGAGCAGCTGCACGATGATGCTGGCCGTGATGTACGGCATGATGCCCAGCGCGAAGATCGACAGCTGGAGCAGCGCACCGCCGGAGAACAGGTTGATCAGCGAGTAGACGCTGGAGTTCTCGCCGCCCTGGGCGGCCTCGAGGCACTGCTGGACGAGCGGGTACGACACACCCGGCGACGGGATGGTGGCACCGAGCCGGTAGACCGCGACGATCCCGAGCGTGAAGAGGATCTTCCTGCGGAGGTCCGGCGTGGTCAGTGCCGACCGGAACGCGCTGAGCACTGGGGTGATCCTCCTGACTGGCGGCCCGCGGGAGGTCTGCCTCCGCGGGGCGCAGGCGACTCTAACAGCGGCGCGGCGACCGCCCCCACGGCACGGACCGGTGGGGGTCCACCGGTCCGCACCGAAGGGGCGTCACAGCTCGGTGACGGTCCCGCCCGCGGCCGTGATCTTGTCGCGGGCGCTGCCCGAGAACGCGTGCGCGCTCACGGTGAGCGCCACGCCGTCGACGTCGCCGTTGCCCAGCACCTTGACGGGCTGGTTGCGCCGGACGGCGCCCGCCGCGACGAGCTCGTCGGGGCCGACGGTGCCGCCCTGCGGGAACAGGGTGGCGAGGTCGCCGACGTTGACGACCTGGAACTCCACGCGGAAGCGGTTCTTGAACCCCTTCAGCTTGGGCAGCCGCATGTGCAGCGGCATCTGCCCGCCCTCGAACCCGGCGGGCACGCCCTTGCGGGCGCGCGTGCCCTTGGTGCCGCGGCCGGCGGTCTTGCCGCCCTTGCCGCCCTCACCACGACCGACCCGCGTCTTCGGGGTCTTCGCCCCGGGCGCCGGACGGAGATGGTGGATCTTGATGGTGGACTCGCTCACGAGTTCACCTCCTCCACGGTGACGAGGTGGCGGACGGTGAGGATCATCCCGCGGATCTGCGGGGTGTCCGGCTTCTCCACCGTCTGCCGGATCTTGCGCAGGCCCAGCGACTTGAGCGTGGCGCGCTGGTTCTGCTTGCAGCCGATCGTGCTGCGCTGCTGCGTGATCTTGAGCGACTGGGCCATCAGGACCTCGCCGCCTGCGCGGCCTCGGCACGCGCCCGCATCATGTACTCCGGAGCGACGTCCTCCAGCGGCAGGCCGCGACGGGCCGCCACCTCCTCCGGGCGCTGGATCATCTTCAGCGCGGCGATCGTCGCGTGCACGACGTTGATCGCGTTGTCGCTGCCCAGGCTCTTGGAGAGGATGTCGTGGATCCCGGCGCACTCCAGCACGGCACGCACCGGACCACCGGCGATGACACCGGTACCGGCGCTGGCCGGGCGCAGGAGCACGACGCCGGCAGCGGCCTCGCCCTGCACGCGGTGCACGATCGTGCCGCCGATGCGGGGGACGCGGAAGAAGTTCTTCTTCGCCTCCTCCACACCCTTGGCGATCGCCGCGGGCACCTCCTTGGCCTTGCCGTAGCCGACACCGACCATGCCGTCGCCGTCGCCGACGATCATCAGGGCGGTGAAGCTGAAGCGCCGACCACCCTTGACGACCTTGGCGACGCGGTTGATCGTGACCAGCCGCTCGATGTACGGGGTCTTGTCCTGGGCCGCCCCGCCACGGCCTCCGTCCCGGCGGTCCCGGCGGTCGCGGTTGTCGTTGCTACCGCCGCCGGGCCCTCCGCCGTCACGCCGTGCGCGTCCCGGCATCAGACGTTCCCTTCGCTCATCGTGTGCATCATCAGAACTCCAGCCCGCCCTCGCGGGCGGCGTCGGCCAGCGCCGCGATCCGGCCGTGGTAGTCGAAACCACCCCGGTCGAACACGACGGCGGTCACGCCGGCCTCGCGGGCACGGGCGGCCACCAGCTTGCCGACCTCGGCCGCGCGGGCCTTCTTGTCGCCGTCCATCGCCCGGACGTCGGCCTCCATCGTCGACGCGGAGGCCAGCGTGTGGCCCGCCCGGTCGTCGATGAGCTGCACGACGAGGTGCCGCGCGCTGCGCTTCACCGCGAGGCGCGGACGCTCGGGCGTGCCGGTGACCTTCTTGCGCAGCCGGGCGTGCCGGCGGGTGCGCGAGGCGCGTCGCTTGGCGGACACCTGGGAAGCGGAGCGCTTCTTGGCGGCCGCGGAAATCGTCTCGGCCATGATCACTTACCCGTCTTTCCGACCTTGCGGCGGATGACCTCGCCGGCGTAGCGCACGCCCTTGCCCTTGTACGGGTCGGGCTTGCGCAGCTTGCGGATGTTGGCGGCGGTCTCGCCGACCAGCTGCTTGTCGATCCCGGACACGGAGAACCGCGTGGGGGTCTCGACCGCGAAGGTGATGCCCTCGGGGGCCGTGATGACCACCGGGTGGCTGAACCCGAGCGCGAACTCGAGGTTGCCGCCCTTGAGCGCGACGCGGTAGCCGACGCCGTGGATCTCGAGCTTCTTCTCGTAGCCGGCGGTGACCCCGACCAGCAGGTTGTTGACGAGCGTGCGCGAGAGGCCGTGGTAGGCCTTGCTGCGGCGCTCGTCGTCCGGACGCTTGACGAGCACGGCACCCGTGTCGTCGCGCTCGACCGTGATCGGCTCGATCACGGTGTGCGACAGGGTGCCCTTGGGCCCCTTGACCGTCACCGTGCGGCCGTCGATGGTCACGTCCACCCCGGACGGCACGGTGATGGGGAGCTTCCCGATACGGGACATGTGTCTTACCCCTTCACCAGACGTAGGCGAGGACTTCGCCGCCCACGCCGTTCTTCTTCGCCTGCCGGTCGGTCTGCAGGCCGCCGGACGTCGAGATGATCGCGACGCCGAGGCCCCCCAGGACGCGGGGCAGGTTCGTGGACTTGGCGTACACGCGCAGGCCGGGCTTGGAGACCCGGCGCAGGCCCGCGATGCTCCGCTCGCGGTTGCGCCCGTACTTCAGCTCGATGACCAGGGACTTGCCGACCTCGGCGTCCTCCGTGGCGTGCGAGGCGATGTAGCCCTCCTTCTGGAGGATCTCCGCGATCGCGACCTTGAGCTTGCTGTGCGGCATCACCACGCGGTCGTGGTACGCCGAGTTGGCGTTGCGGAGACGCGTGAGCATGTCCGCGATGGGATCGGTCATCGTCATGTGACGTCACTGCTTTCCCGCCTGGTTCCCCCGGGCTCGCGCCCGGGGGCCTGTGACGATCGTGTGCTGGGTACTACCAGGAGGACTTGCTGACGCCCGGCAGCTCGCCGGCGTGCGCCATCTCGCGGACGCAGACGCGGCAGAGCCCGAACTTGCGCAGCACGGCACGGGGCCGGCCGCACTTCTGGCAGCGGGTGTAGCCGCGGACCTTGAACTTCGGGGTCGCGGCGGCCTTGATGCGGAGGGCCTTCTTGGCCATCTCACGCCTCCTTGAAGGGGAAGCCGAGCTTACGGAGCAGCGCGCGGCCTTCCTCGTCGGTCGTGGCCGTGGTGACGACCGTGATGTCCATGCCGCGCGGCCGGTCGATCGAGTCGGGGTCGATCTCATGGAACATCGACTGCTCGTTCAGGCCGAACGTGTAGTTGCCGCGCCCGTCGAACTGGTCGGGCGACAGCCCCCGGAAGTCACGGATGCGCGGGAGCGCGATCGTGAGCAGCCGGTCGAGGAACTCCCACATGCGGTCGGAGCGCAGGGTGACCTTCGCGCCGATCGGCATGCCCTCGCGCAGCTTGAACTGCGCGATCGACTTGGTGGCCCGGCGGACCTGCGGCTTCTGGCCGGTGATCGTGGCCAGGTCGCGGATCGCGCCGTCGATCAGCTTCGCGTCGCGGGCGGCGTCGCCGACACCCATGTTGACGACGACCTTCACGACGCCCGGGATCTGCATCACGTTGGCGTAGGAGAACTGCTCGCGCAGCTCGCCGGCGATCTCGTCGCGGTAGCGCTGCTTGAGCCGCGGCACCGTCTTCTCTGCCGTGGTCACGTCAGATCTCCTTCCCGTTGCGCCGGGAGACCCGCACCGAGGACCGCTTGCCGTCCTCGTCGCGCGTGACCTGGCGGCCCACGCGGGTCGGCTTGCCGTCGGAGTCCACGACCATCACGTTCGAGACGTGGATGGCGGCCTCCTGCGTGACGATGCCGCCGGACTGCGCGCCGCGCTGGTTCTGGCTGACCCGGGTGTGCTTCTTGATCCGGTTCACGCCCTCGACCAGGACGCGGTCACGCTCGGGGTAGGCCTGGATGACCTTGCCCTTGGCGCCCTTGTCCTTGCCGGCGATCACCACCACGGTGTCGCCCTTCTTGATCTTCATCTCTTACAGCACCTCCGGCGCGAGGGAGATGATCTTCATGAACTTCTTGTCGCGCAGCTCGCGACCGACCGGTCCGAAGATGCGGGTCCCTCGCGGCTCGCCGTCCGGCTTGATCAGCACGGCGGCGTTCTCGTCGAACCGGATGTAGGAACCGTCCGGGCGGCGGCGCTCCTTGACGGTGCGGACGATGACGGCCTTGACGACGTCACCGCGCTTCACACCGGCACCGGGGATGGCGTCCTTCACCGTGGCGACGATGGTGTCGCCGATCCCCGCGTAGCGCCGCGCCGAACCGCCCAGCACCCGGATGCACAGGATCTCCTTGGCACCGGTGTTGTCGGCGACGCGCAGCCGCGACTCCTGCTGGATCACTTCGCCTTCTCCAGGATCTCCACGAGCCGCCAGCGCTTGGTCGCCGACAGCGGGC
>JAPLAT010000216.1 GCA_026393175.1 Pseudonocardiales bacterium | reverse complement strand
CCGGCGGGCCGCCGAAGCGGGCCAGGAACAGCCCGGACGGGTCGGCGAGCCCGACGATGCCGGAGTCGCGCAGCTCGAAGCAGCCCACCTCGTCGGCCGGGCCGAAGCGGTTCTTCACCACGCGCACCATCCGCAGCGTGGAGTACTTGTCTCCCTCGAAGGCCAGCACGACGTCGACGAGGTGCTCCAGCACCCGCGGTCCGGCGATCGAGCCGTCCTTCGTGACGTGCCCCACGAGCAGCACGGGCAGGCCGCGCTCCTTGGCCAGCCCGGTCAGCGCGACGGTGACCGAGCGGGTCTGCGTCACCCCGCCCGGCGCGCCGTCGGCGTCCTGGGTGGACATGGTCTGGATCGAGTCGACGATGAGCAGGTCGGGCCGCACCTCGTCGAGGTGCCCGACGATCGCGCCCAGATCCGACTCGGCGGCCAGGTACAGCTCGTCGCGGACGGCGCCGGTGCGCTCGGCCCGCAGCCGCACCTGCCCCGCGGACTCCTCGCCGGTGACGTAGAGCACGCGCCCCGGCGCCCGCGCCGCCACCTCGAGCAGGAGGGTGGACTTCCCCACACCCGGCTCGCCCGCCAGCAGCACGACGGCCCCGGGCACGAGCCCGCCGCCCAGGACCCGGTCGAGCTCGGCGACGCTGGTCGGGCGGGCGCGCGCGATGTCCAGGTCGACGTCGGCGATCCGGCGGGCCGGCGTGCTGGGCGCTCCGGCGGCCACCCGGGACCGCGGGGGCGGGGCGGGGGCCGCGGCGGCCTCCAGCGTGCCCCAGGCCTGGCAGGACGGGCAACGGCCGACCCACTGCGCGGCCTGCGCCCCGCAGTCCGCGCAGCGGTAGGTGCTGCGCGGGGTGCGGGTGCGCGGCGTCACTCGGCTTCTTCGGCCTCTTCGCGCGGCTCGTCGCTGTTGGCGAGCGGAACCTGCACGGTGACCTCGCCGGCACGCTCGAACGTCAGCGTGACCGGGTAGCTGATGCCGGCCCGGACGTCGTCGACGAGGCCGGTCAGGACGATGCCGACGCCCTCGGCGGCCGCGGTGCCGGTCGGCGCCGCTGCGCTCGTCGGGGTCGCGGACGGGGCACCCGACGGGGCCGGCGCCCCGGACGGCGCGGACTGCGGCTCGGGCAGCGGGACCGGTGCGGCCTCGCCGTCCACGACGAGCGCGCGCCCGCCGGGGATCACGGCCTCCCCGGAGACCTCGACCGACCGGGCGAACGGGCTGGTGGCGGCGACGATGCGGTCGGGCTCGGCGCCCTCGTTGACGATCGTCATGCTCAGCGGCGCGGAGTCGCCCGCGGAGTAGGCGGCCGCACCCTCGGCCGACCCGGCGAAGACGATCACCGCGTCGCGCACGGCGATCGTGGCCGCCGTGGTGTTCGCGCCGGGGGCGTTCGCGACCTGCTGGGCGGTGCTCGCGACCTGGCCGGCGCCGCACCCGGTGAGCGCGAGGGCTCCGATCAGGGCGCCGGCGAGCAGGATCGTCGGGCGAGTGCGGCTCACGGTGGTCCAACCTCCACGTCGGCGGTGCGCGCGGGCGCGCGACCTGGGTGAGGAGCCTAGTCGCGCGATCTCCCCGACCGGCGACGAGGCCGTGCCCACCACGTTTACCCTCCGTTGTCAAGCCCCTGACCTGCGACGACAGGGTGGGGCGGCCTGCGGGGGACTGTTCGGCCGTGTTAACCTGGGAGCAGCGAAAGGGGCTATGGACACATGGTTTTCAAGGTCGGAGAGACCGTTGTCTACCCGCACCACGGTGCCGCTCTCATCGAGGCCATCGAAACCCGCACCATCAAGGGCGAGGAGCGCAAGTACCTCGTCCTGAAGGTGGCGCAGGGTGATCTCACGGTGCGAGTTCCCGCCGAGAACGCCGAGGTCGTGGGCGTCCGCGATGTGGTGGGCCAGGAAGGGCTGGATCGGGTGTTCGAGGTGCTGCGCGCCCCGCACACCGAGGAACCCACGAACTGGTCACGTCGGTACAAGGCCAACCTCGAGAAGCTGGCCTCGGGCGACGTGAACAAGGTGGCCGAGGTCGTCCGCGACCTGTGGCGCCGCGAGAAGGACCGGGGCCTGTCCGCGGGCGAGAAGCGCATGCTCGCCAAGGCGCGGCAGATCCTCGTCAGCGAGCTCGCGCTCGCGGAGGGCACCGACGAGGAGCGCGCCGAGGTCCTCCTCGACGAGGTCCTCGCCACCGCCAACGCCTGACCGGCGCCGGCTGCCGCGTGCACGTCCTCGCGGTCGTCGTCGTCACCGGGCCGCACGCCCTGGAGCCGCTCGCCGGCGTACCCCTCGTGGTGCGCTCGGCCCGAGCGGCTCTCGGCGTGCCCGGGGTCGGCCGGGTGGTGGTCGCCGCGCCCGCCGACCAGGCCGGTGCGGTCGCCCGGGAGTGCGCGGGCGAACCCGTCACCGTGCCGGTCGGCACGGCCGCGTCGGTTCACCCGCAGGCACACGCCGGTCAACGATCGGGGTCCGCGGAAGGTGACGGCTGGATCACACCCGGTGAGTCCGACGTGGTCCTGGTGCTGGACGCGGTGCGCCCCCTGGTGCCCGCCGCGCTCGCGGAGCGGGTCGTCGACGCCGTGCGGGCGGGGCACCGCGCCGTCGTGCCCGTCCTGCCGCTGAGCGACACCGTCAAGCTCGTGGACGGCGACGGCGCCGTGACCGGCACGCCGGACCGCTCCGGGCTGCGCGTCGTCCAGACCCCGCAGGGGTTCGACGCGGCGGCGCTGGGCCCGGCCGGGCTGCGCGCCGTGCTCGCCGCCGCCGCGCCCGACCCGGCGCACGCCTGGACCGGCGTGGCCGGCCCGGTGCACACCGTGGAGGGCGACCCGCTCGCGTTCCCGGTGCTCGACCCCTGGCAGCGCGACCTCGCCCACGCGACGGTCACCGCGGCCCCGGACGTGAGGAACGTGACATGAGGGTCGGGATCGGCACGGACGTCCACCCCGTGGAGGCCGGCCGGGAGTGCTGGGTCGCCGGGCTGCTCTGGCCCGGCGTCGACGGCTGCTCCGGGCACTCCGACGGCGACGTCGCCGCGCACGCGCTGTGCGACGCCCTGCTCTCCGCGGCCGGACTCGGCGACCTGGGCGCGGTGTTCGGCACGGGCCGCCCCGAGTGGTCCGGGGCGAGCGGGTCGACCCTGCTCGCCGAGACCCGCCGGCTCGTCGAGGCCGAGGGCTGGACGCTCGGCAACGCCGCGGTGCAGGTGATCGGCAACCACCCCCGCGTCGGCACCCGCCGGGCCGAGGCGCAGGCGGCCCTGTCCGCGGCGGCAGGCGGCCCGGTCGCGGTCTCCGGCACCACCACCGACGGCCTGGGCCTGACCGGCCGCGGCGAAGGCATCGCCGCCGTCGCCACGGCCCTCCTCCTCCCCCGCGACCCGGCGCCCACCCCCACCCGCCCCGGAGCCTGACCACCCGCTCACCCCTCACCCCCCGCGAGTCGGGGCGTGAGCGTGCGCGAGTCGGGGCGTAGACGTGCGCGAGTCGGGGCCTGAGTGTGCACGAGTCGGGCGCCACCCCCGCGAGTCGGGGCGTAAGCGTGCGCGAGTCGGGGCGTGGGTGCGCACGAGTCGCGGCCACGACGTCCGACTCGTGCGCGCCGAGACCCCGACTCGCGCACCCCAGGGCCCCGACTCGCGCACCGCCACACCCCGACTCGCTCGCCGCCAGGCCCCGACTCGCGGGGGGTCAGCCCATGGCC
>JAPLAT010000504.1 GCA_026393175.1 Pseudonocardiales bacterium | reverse complement strand
TCGGTCATCGTCGTCGGCCCGCAGCTCAAGCTGCACCAGTGCGGCCTGCCCAAGCAGATGGCGCTGGAGCTGTTCAAGCCCTTCGTCATGAAGCGGCTGGTCGACCTCAACCACGCGCAGAACATCAAGTCCGCGAAGCGCATGGTCGAGCGCGGCCGCTCGCAGGTCTGGGACGTGCTCGAGGAGGTCATCTCCGAGCACCCGGTGATGCTCAACCGTGCGCCCACGCTGCACCGCCTCGGCATCCAGGCCTTCGAGCCGCAGCTGGTGGAGGGCAAGGCCATCCAGCTGCACCCGCTGGTCTGCGAGGCGTTCAACGCCGACTTCGACGGTGACCAGATGGCGGTGCACCTGCCGCTGTCGGCCGAGGCCCAGGCCGAGGCCCGGGTGCTGATGCTCTCGAGCAACAACATCCTGAGCCCGGCGTCCGGCCGCCCGCTGGCGATGCCCCGCCTGGACATGGTCACCGGGCTGTACCACCTCTCGCGGCTGCGCGAGGAGGCCCACGGCAAGGGCGGCGTGTACTCGTCCGTGGCCGAGGCGATCATGGCCTACGACCGGAAGGCCCTGCACCTGCAGGCGCCGATCCGGATCCGGCTGCACGACGTCGTCCCCACCGGGGGCGGCGCCGAGGGCTGGAGCCACGGCGAGCCGTGGCTGGCGGAGACCACGCTCGGCCGGGTGCTGTTCAACGAGCTGCTCCCGCCGGACTACCCCTTCGTCAACGAGATCCTGCCGAAGAAGCGCCAGGCGATGATCATCAACGACCTGGCCGAGCGGTACTCGATGACCGAGGTGGCGCAGGTCCTGGACCGGCTCAAGGACGCGGGCTTCTACTGGGCGACGCGCTCCGGGGTCACGATGTCCGTCACCGACGTGATCGTCCCGCCGAACAAGCAGGAGATCCTCGACGGCTACGAGGCCAAGGCCGACCAGGTCAACAAGCGCTACCAGCGCGGCGCGCTCTCCCACCAGGAGCGCAACGACGAGATGGTCAAGATCTGGACCCAGGCGTCCGAAGAGGTCGCCCGGGCCATGGAGGAGAACTTCCCCGAGGACAACCCGATCCCCACGATCGTGAAGTCCGGCGCGGCGGGCAACATGACCCAGGTCCGGCAGCTCGCCGGCATGCGCGGTCTGGTCGCCAACCCGAAGGGTGAGTACATCCCCCGCCCGATCAAGGCCAACTTCCGCGAGGGCCTGTCGGTGCTGGAGTACTTCATCTCCACGCACGGCACCCGCAAGGGTCTGGCCGACACCGCGCTCCGCACGGCGGACTCGGGCTACCTGACCCGGCGCCTGGTCGACGTGTCGCAGGACGTCATCGTCCGCGAGGTCGACTGCGGCACCGAGCGCTCGATCGCCATGCCGGTCACGGAGGAGACGGCCGACGGCCGGCTCATCCCGCACCGCTACATCCGCACGTCGGTGTACGCGCGCACGTCGGCCGAGGACGTCACGGGCCCGGACGGCGAGCTCGTCGTCCGCCGCGGCGACGACCTCGGCGACCCGGCGCTCGACGCCCTCGTCGCGGCCGGCGTCCGGCAGATCAAGGTGCGCAGCGCCCTGACCTGCACCTCGGCCACCGGCATCTGCGGCATGTGCTACGGCCGCTCGATGGCCACCGGCAAGCTGGTGGACGTCGGCGAGGCCGTCGGCATCGTCGCGGCGCAGTCGATCGGCGAGCCCGGCACCCAGCTCACGATGCGCACCTTCCACACCGGTGGTGTGGCCGGGGACGACATCACGACGGGTCTGCCGCGTGTCCAGGAGCTCTTCGAGGCGCGCGTGCCGCGCGGCAAGGCGCCCATCGCCGACGTCGACGGCCGCATCTCCATCGAGGACGGCGACCGCTTCTGGAAGATCACCCTCACGCCGGACGACGGCAGCGAGGAGATCGTCTACGAGAAGCTGTCGAAGCGGCAGTGGCTCGCGATGACCGTCGTGGACGGCCAGGAGCGGCCGCTCGCCGACGGCGACCACGTGCACGTGGGCCAGCTGCTCCTCGAGGGCACGGCCGACCCGCACGAGGTGCTGCGCGTCATGGGCCCGCGCGAGGTGCAGCTGCACCTGGTGCGTGAGGTGCAGAAGGTGTACCGCACGCAGAGCGTGGACATCCACGACAAGCACATCGAGGTCATCGTCCGGCAGATGCTGCGCCGGGTCACGATCATCGACTCGGGCGCCACGGAGTTCCTGCCCGGCGCTCTGGCCGAGCGGTCGGACTTCGAGACGCAGAACCGCCGCGTCGTGTCGGAGGGCAACGAGCCCGCGTCCGGCCGCCCGGTGCTCATGGGTATCACGAAGGCCAGCCTCGCGACCGAGTCGTGGCTGTCCGCGGCCTCCTTCCAGGAGACCACCCGGATCCTCACCGATGCCGCGATCAACGGGAAGCGCGACAAGCTCGTCGGGCTCAAGGAGAACGTGATCATCGGTAAGCTCATCCCGGCCGGTACGGGCATCGCCCGCTACCGCGACATCCAGGTCCAGCCCACCGAGGAGGCCCGTGCGGCCGCCTACGCGCTGCCGAGCTACGACGACGGCTACTACAGCCCCGACGTGTTCGGCACGGGCACCGGCGCCGCCGTGCCGCTGGACGACTACGACTTCGGCCGCGACTACCGCTAGGTAGCAGGGCCCCCGCGACGGCGGGGGCCCGGTCGAGGGGTCCCGGACGGGGCCGGACACCGCTCTCCCGTGGCGGTATCCGGCCCCGTCCGCCGTTTCCGGGCGCTCGTCGCGACGATGCGCGCGCCGCACGTCCGCCCGGACGTCGGGCGGACGTGCGCCGGTACCAGGACCACACGGGCACCGAGATCGACGACGGGCGGCCCGTTCCGGCGTCGGTCCGGCGGCGCCGGATCCGTCAGCGCTCGGCGGGCCGGTAGTCCGCGGGGTCGAACCGGGCCGTGCGGCGGCGGTACTCCCGCATCAGCCCCGGCCAGTTGTTCACGATCCGCCCGCTCGCCGTGCGGTACCAGCTCTGGCAGCCCGTCCACACGCTGCGACCGAGGCGCTCCTGGATCTCGGTGTCGAACCGGCTCTCGACGTCGGGGCGCACCGAGAGCGGCCCGCCGCCCGCCGCGAGGTGGGCGATCGCCTGGCGCACGTAGGCGATCTGGCTCTCCAGCATGTGCACGATCGAGCCCGAGCCGACGTTGGTGTTGGGGCCGTAGAGCAGGAACAGGTTGGGGAAGCCGGACACGGTGATGCCCAGGTGCGCCCGCGCGCCGTCCCGCCAGGCCTGCGACAGCTCCGTGCCGCCGGACCCGAAGACCTTCATCGGCGTGAGGAAGTCGGTGGTGGCGAACCCGGTGCCGAGGACGATCACGTCGCAGGGGTGCAGCACGCCGTCGGCGGTCCGCACGCCCTCGGGGACCACCTCGGCGATCGCGTCGGTGACGACCTCGACGTGCGGCCGGGTGATCGCCGGGAACCAGTCCGACGAGATCAGCACCCGCTTGCAGCCCACCGGGTAGTCCGGGCGCAGCCGCTCGCGCAGCGCGGGGTCGCTCACCTGGGCCCGCAGCATCGCCTCGAAGGCCCAGCGGAACGGGACCGTCATCGCCGGCACGCGGGTGAAGCCCAGCGCCCCGGTCTCGAAGAAGGCGGTCCAGAACGCCCTGGCGCCCGCCCGCCAGCCGGGCAGCGCCCGGAGCAGCGCCCGGCGGTAGGGCCCGTCCGGGCGGGGGATGAGGTACGGCGCGCTGCGCTGGAACACCGTCATCGCGCCCACCCGGTCGACGATCGCCGGCACGAACTGGATCGCGCTCGCGCCGGTGCCGATCACCGCCACCCGCTTGCCCGTGAGGTCGACGTCGTGGTCCCACTCCGCGGAGTGGAAGGCCGGCCCGGCGAACGTCTCCAGGCCGGGGATCCGCGGCCGGGCGGGGCGGGAGAGCTGCCCGCACGCCGGCACGAGGACGTCGGCCTCCAGGGACTCGCCGGACGCCAGGTCCAGCCGCCACAGCGCGCGGTCGTCGTCCCAGCGCGCCTCGGTGACCTCCGTGCGCAGCCGCGGCGCCAGGTCGTGCTCGCGGGCGACGCGCTCCAGGTAGCGCAGGATGTCCGGCTGCGGCGCGAAGCGGCGGCTCCACTCGCGGCCGTGGGCGAAGGAGAAGGAGTAGAGGTGGCTCGGCACGTCGCAGGCCGCGCCCGGATAGGTGTTGGCCCGCCAGACCCCGCCCACGCCGTCGGCCTTGTCCAGCAGGGTCACGTCGGCGACGCCGTCCTCGCGCAGCGCCACGCCCATCCCGATGCCGCCGAAGCCGGCGCCGATGACGGCCACGCGCGGCCGCCGCCCGGCGGGCGTGCAGTCCTCGCGGGCCAGCGCGCCGAGCGCGGCCACCGCGTCGTCGGCGTCGGCGGACATCCCCGCGAGCACGGGGTAGGCGTGCCACAGGCCCTCGGCGCGGGTGTAGGTCACCGGGACCCCCGCGGCCCGGGCCCGCTCGACCAGGACGTCGGCGTCCCCGACGAGCACCTCGCCCGCGCCCGCGACGACGTGCAGCGGCGGGAACCCGGCGAGCTCGGCCTCCAGCGCGCGGAGCTCCGGGGCGTCCGCGCCCGCGCGGTACTGCTCGGCGGCCTCGCCGAGCCACCCCGGGTCGAGCATCGCGTCGGACCGGGCGTTGCGGGCCAGCCACGGCGAGGTGAGGTCCAGGTCCAGCCACGGGGAGATCAGCCCGACCGACGCGGGCAGGTCCTCGCCCAGCGCGCGCAGGCGCAGCACCAGCGCCATCGCCAGGCCGCCGCCCGCCGAGTCGCCGAGCACGGCGATCCGCCCGGCGTCGTGCCCCGCCGCCCGCAGCGCCCGCCAGGCGGCGAGCGCGTCGTCGAGCGCGGCCGGGAACGGGTGCTCGGGGGCGAGCCGGTAGTCGGGCACGTGCACCGGGGCACCCGCCGCGGCGGACAGCGCGGCCGTCAGCGCGCGGTGCGAGGTGGGGGAGCCGACCTGGTAGCCGCCGCCGTGCAGGTACAGCAACCGGTGCGGCCCGACCGCCCCCGCCGCCTCGACGCGCTCGCCCGGGACCCCGCCGAGCCGCTCCGGGACGCGCCGGGTGCCGCGCGGCGCCGGGACGACGTGCCCCGTGACGTCCAGCAGCCTGCGGCGCAGCGCGAGCGGCAGGCCGGGGGAGAGCAGCGGGCGGACCAGCGCCCGGGTGAGCAACCGGGCGGCGGGGCGGGGCAGGTGCATACCGGACGGTAACCACAGGACGGCGCCGGGGGAACGCCCCGGTCGGGCCACCTCGTGCCCGTCCGGGCCATCCCCACCGGTCCCGGACCGGGCGCGCGCGCCGGGACTGCGGCCGGCCGGGTGCCCGTTGTACCTCGTGTCGCGCCCGTGGCGAGAGGGCTTCGTGTGCGACGAGTGGGTGTCCGGACGCGGTGAGTGGGCGGGTCCCCTTGCCACGGCGCGGACGGTGCGGCACCCTGCCCGTACCGGCAGACGCGGCCCGGGGACCCGTTTTGACCCCCTCTCGGCGGGGCGGGTACCCTTGGTGCTTGCGCTCGACCTCGGTCGGGCCGATCTGCGTGCCCGTGGGCCGTCGATCCACAGGCTCCGGCCGGATCGCGCCTCGGACATGCGGGCCCCTGGACGTCCCGGTGAGGTTCCCCGACTTCGCTCCGCACAGACTCCCAGGGGTGCGACACGCCCGACCTCGGGGGAGGGCGGCCGGTGCTGCCGGCCTCCCCAGAACTGCACGACACCGGTTAGAGCACCACCGACGGGAAGAAGCACACGGTTCATGCCCACGATCCAGCAGCTGGTCCGCAAGGGCCGTCAGGACAAGGCCACCAAGACCAAGACGGCCGCGCTCAAGGGGAGCCCCCAGCGCCGCGGCGTCTGCACGCGCGTCTACACGACCACGCCCAAGAAGCCGAACTCGGCGCTGCGCAAGGTCGCCCGCGTGAAGCTGTCGAGCCAGATCGAGGTCACGGCCTACATCCCCGGTGAGGGCCACAACCTCCAGGAGCACTCGATCGTGCTCGTGCGCGGCGGCCGGGTGAAGGACCTCCCCGGCGTCCGCTACAAGATCGTCCGCGGCTCGCTGGACACGCAGGGTGTCAAGAACCGCAAGCAGGCCCGCAGCCGCTACGGCGCGAAGAAGGAGAAGAGCTAATGCCGCGCAAGGGTCCCGCGCCCCGTCGTCCGCTGGTCAACGACCCGGTCTTCAGCTCCCCGCTGGTCACTCAGCTGATCAACAAGGTGCTGCAGGACGGCAAGCGGAGCCTCGCCGAGCGCATCGTCTACGCGGCGCTCGAGGGCACGCGCGAGAAGACCGGCACCGACCCGGTCGTCACGCTCAAGCGTGCGCTCGACAACGTGAAGCCGGCCCTCGAGGTGCGCAGCCGCCGTGTCGGTGGCGCCACCTACCAGGTGCCCGTCGAGGTGCGCGCGGTCCGGCAGACCACCCTGGGCCTGCGGTGGCTGGTCAGCTACGCCGGCCAGCGCCGCGAGAAGACCATGGTCGAGCGGCTCATGAACGAGCTCCTCGACGCGAGCAACGGCCTCGGCGCCAGCGTCAAGCGGCGCGAGGACATGCACAAGATGGCGGAGTCCAACAAGGCCTTCGCCCACTACCGCTGGTGACCGGCCGACCGTCGATCGCCAACCCGACGAGGGAGAGCTGAAGCTGTGGCAGCACAGGATGTGCTGACGGACCTGGGCAAGGTCCGCAACATCGGCATCATGGCGCACATCGACGCCGGCAAGACCACCACCACCGAGCGGATCCTGTACTACACCGGGATCAACTACAAGATCGGTGAGGTGCACGACGGCGCCGCCACGATGGACTGGATGGAGGAGGAGCAGAAGCGCGGCATCACGATCACGTCCGCCGCGACGACCTGCTTCTGGAAGAACCACCAGATCAACATCATCGACACCCCGGGGCACGTCGACTTCACCGTCGAGGTGGAGCGGTCCCTGCGCGTGCTCGACGGCGCCGTCGCGGTCTTCGACGGCAAGGAGGGCGTGGAGCCCCAGTCCGAGCAGGTCTGGCGGCAGGCCACGAAGTACGACGTCCCCCGCATCTGCTTCGTCAACAAGATGGACAAGCTGGGCGCGGACTTCTACTTCACCGTCTCCACCATCAAGGACCGCCTGGGCGCCACGCCGCTGCCGCTGCAGCTGCCGATCGGCTCGGAGAACGACTTCATCGGGGTCGTCGACCTGGTCGAGATGCGCGCGCTGACGTGGCGCGGTGAGGTCCAGAAGGGCGAGGACTACGCGGTCGAGGAGATCCCGGCCGACCTGGCCGAGCGCGCCGCGGAGTACCGCACCGCGCTGGTCGAGGCCGTCGCCGAGACCGACGACGACCTCATGGAGCGCTACCTCGGCGGCGAGGAGCTCACGGTCGCGGAGATCAAGCAGGGCATCCGCCGGATCGTCAAGGACCGGGTCGCGTACCCGGTGCTGTGCGGCTCCGCGTTCAAGAACAAGGGCGTCCAGCCCATGCTCGACGCGGTCATCGACTACCTGCCGTCCCCGCTGGACGTGCCGCCGGTCGAGGGCACGCTGCCGGACGGGGAGACCCCGGCCAGCCGCAAGCCCGCCAAGGACGAGCCGTTCTCGGCGCTCGCGTTCAAGATCGCCGCGCACCCGTTCTTCGGCAAGCTCACCTACATCCGGGTCTACTCGGGCCGGGTCGCCGCGGGTTCCCAGGTCGTCAACTCGACCAAGGACCGCAAGGAGCGCATCGGGAAGCTCTTCCAGATGCACGCCAACAAGGAGAACCCGGTCGACGAGGCCCTGGCCGGCCACATCTACGCGGTCATCGGACTCAAGGACACCACCACGGGCGAGACGCTCTGCGACCCGCAGGCGCCGATCGTCCTGGAGTCCATGTCCTTCCCGGACCCGGTGATCCAGGTCGCGGTCGAGCCGAAGACCAAGGCCGACCAGGAGAAGCTGTCCACGGCGATCCAGCGGCTCGCCGAGGAGGACCCGACGTTCCAGGTCTCCCTGGACGACGAGACCGGGCAGACGATCCTCGCCGGCATGGGCGAGCTCCACCTCGAGGTGCTCGTCAACCGGATGAAGAGCGACTACAAGGTCGAGGCCAACATCGGCAAGCCGCAGGTGGCCTACCGCGAGACCATCCGCAGGACGGTCGACAAGTACGAGTACACGCACAAGAAGCAGACCGGTGGGTCGGGGCAGTTCGCCCGGGTCATCATCAAGCTCGAGCCGCTCGACACGGCCGACGGTGCGCTGTACGAGTTCGAGAACAAGGTCACCGGTGGGCGCGTGCCGCGGGAGTACATCCCCTCGGTCGACGCCGGCGCGCAGGACGCCATGCAGTACGGCGTGCTCGCGGGCTACCCGCTGACCGGCATCAAGCTGACGCTGCTCGACGGTCAGTACCACGAGGTCGACTCGTCCGAGATGGCGTTCAAGGTCGCCGGTTCGATGGCGCTGAAGGAGGCTGCCCGCAAGGCCGACCCGGCCCTGCTGGAGCCGATGATGGCCGTCGAGGTCACGACGCCCGAGGACTACATGGGCGACGTGATCGGTGACCTGAACTCCCGCCGTGGCCAGATCCAGGCCATGGAGGAGCGGGCCGGGGCGCGCATCGTCAAGGCGCTCGTCCCGCTGTCGGAGATGTTCGGCTACGTCGGCGACCTGCGGTCGCGGACCCAGGGCCGGGCGAACTACACGATGGTCTTCGACTCCTACGCGGAGGTCCCGACCAACGTGGCCAAGGAGATCATCGCCAAGGCCACGGGCGAGTAGCCCCCTCCTCGCGGGCCCGGTCTCCGGGCCCGCGGGGATGTCCCACCCCACAGACCTGCCGTCAGCACGGCGGAAGATCACCAGCCAGAAGGAGCCCACCAGTGGCGAAGGCGAAGTTCGAGCGGACCAAGCCGCACGTCAACATCGGCACGATCGGTCACATCGACCACGGCAAGACCACGCTGACGGCGGCCATCACCAAGGTCCTGCACGACAAGTACCCGAACCTCAACGAGGCGTCGGCGTTCGACCAGATCGACAAGGCTCCCGAGGAGCGTCAGCGCGGCATCACGATCTCGATCGCGCACGTCGAGTACCAGACCGAGAAGCGCCACTACGCGCACGTCGACTGCCCCGGGCACGCCGACTACATCAA